>CAUSEX010000005.1:0-32920 GCA_963531145.1 uncultured Candidatus Saccharibacteria bacterium | reverse complement strand
ATAAACGAGCCGCGAACGTTCTATTTTGGCGTTGACCCTAGCGCGCCGAGTATGACTATCGGCAACTTGGCAGCGATGATGCTGTGCCGGCACTTTATCGACCACGGCTACAAACCGCTGCTGCTAGTCGGCGGTGCCACCGGTATGATTGGCGATCCGGACGGCAAAAAGCAGGAGCGCGACCTGCGCAATGCTGAAACAGTGGCGCGTAATGTCAAAGGTTTGGCGGCGCAATTCCGCCAAGTTTTCCGCGGCCAGGATTTTGAAATTGTTGATAATGCCGACTGGTTCTCGCAGATTAATTACATTGATTTCTTGCACAAAATCGGCAAACATATCAGCATGACGCAGCTGCTCGACCGCGAATTTGTGCAGCAGCGTATCGGCGAGGGCGGCGCTGGTATCAGTTACGGTGAGTTTAGTTACGCCCTGATTCAAGGCTACGACTTCTTGCATTTGTACCGTGAAAAGGGCGCCACTTTGCAGCTAGCTGGCGCCGACCAGTGGGGTAATAGTGTTATTGGCGTGTCGCTAATTCGCAAGCTCGAGAGCAGCGAAGCACACGTTTTGACCGCGCCGCTAGTTATCAACAAGCAAACTGGCGTCAAATTCGGCAAGTCCGAGGGTGGCGCCATCTGGCTCGACCCCGAGATGACCAGTCCGTACAAATTCTACCAATTCTGGCTCAATTGCGATGATGACACCAGCGAGGATCTCATCAAAATCTACACACTGCTCGACCGCGAAACCGTCGAAGCGCTGATTGATAATCATCGCGCTAACCCTGGCGAGCGCGCCCTACAGAAGACCCTGGCGCGCGAGGTCACCGACTTGGTGCACGGCCGCCAGCGCCGCGAAAGCGTCGAGCGGGTAACGGCGGCGCTATTTGGCGGCGGCGATATTGCGGCGCTTAACAGCGACGATTTGAACGCTTTAGCTAACGAAATCCCGACGGTTGACCTCGAGACTACGGTGGTGGCGGCGTTGGTCGCTGCTGGCTTATGCTCTAGCAACGGCGAAGCGCGCCGGCTGATTCACAATAACGCGATTAGCGTCAACGGCGCGAAGATTGCCGGCGACATGCCGCTAACCGAGATTAGCTTAATCAAAAAGGGCAAGAATGACTTCTTGCTGGTGAAATAATTAGAATAGGAGGAAATCATGAAAAAAATTATCGGTTTTGACTTGGACGACACGCTAGCGGTTAGCAAATCGGCGATTTCGCCGCGCATGGCGGGTTTGCTCGCTAAATTACTGGAAAATTATCAAGTTTGTGTCATTTCTGGCGGCAAATTTGAGCAATTCCAAAAGCAGGTCATCGACCAGATGAATGTTTCGCCGGAATTACTGGCGCGCTTCCATATGATGCCGACGTGCGGCACGCGTTATTATACATTTAACGTCGATGCGAACGAGTGGCAAACGCACTATAAAGAGGATTTCACCGACGAACAAAAGCAAAAAATTACCCAAGTCTTGGAGGAATCGGCGCGCAAGTTTGATTTGTGGGAAGCGAATCCTGACGGCGAGATTATCGAGGATCGTTTGAGCCAAGTGACGTATTCGGCGCTAGGCCAGCAAGCCTCGCCCGAGAAAAAATACGCTTGGGCGGAAACCAACAAAGCTGTCCGCAAGCAAATGCGCGACGACGTTGCCGCCAAATTGCCGGAATTCGAAGTGCGCCTGGGCGGCACTACCAGCGTCGACATCACCAAAATCGGCGTCGATAAAGCCTACGGCATGAAAAAGTTGATGGAAGCCACCGGCGCGAGTAAAGAGGAAATTTTGTTCTTTGGCGACAAAATAGAAGAAGGTGGCAACGACTTCCCAGTCAAAAATCTCGGTATCGACTGCATCGCAGTGGAGCGCTGGCAGGATACCGCCTACGCGCTAGAGGGCATCATCGCCGTGACCGAATAGATTTTCGAGCAAAATTCGAGCCAGCAAAACACCCGGCTAACTAACCGGGTGTTTTTAATAAAATCAATCAAGGGAAAGTGATAAGCGAGGCGGGCCGCCCCGGCGCGAGAAATTGGGGAAAATCTCGCGCCGGAGCGGCGCTGTCAGTCGTCGCGGAGAATCAGCCCCCGATAGGGGTGCCGACCCTCTGCGACCTCATCATCATCGGGGGAGTACAGATCGTACTCCTCGTCCAGGGGGCTGTCCCCCTCAGGGTCGCTCATGATTCACCTCCTCAGTGAATCATTCTCGCGACAAAGGGTGGTCATCTGTGCCACCGTGCGAGATGTTTGCTCGCGATTGAATCTCGAACATGCATCTCGCCCGGTGGGCCTCGCTTATCAAAAAACTCTTTTGGACAAGGATTCGCTCTACTTGTCAACAAAAGCTTGAATATATAATATCATACTAGAGCAGCAATGTCAATACTTTTTCGCAATTTCCCATAAAATCTATAAAATTTCAAAGTAAAAAAATGACTTAACAAAAAATCTCACCAAAGAAAATAGCCCGCCGAAATGGCTCAAACCGGAATTGGGTTTTGTATATCAACCCGGGAAACACTTAATACTTAAGTGTCTCAACCAGTATTGAACCAATTCGGCGAGCTATTTTCTGGCGGGCGTTAGCCCTTAATTCATGCGGACCAGAACACTTCGGAAATCCGGGCCTCTTCGGCCCAGTTTTCCTGAGCTCTTGCTTCTTGTGCCCAGGTGGCAAAAGCCGCCTGGGCCGCCTCGGAGGCTGTCTGGAATTCCTTCCAGACAGCCTCGTTTTGGAGAGCGCTAGCCCTCCACCAGGCCCTGGAGGCCTGGTCCCGGGCTTCCAGGGCCTGGGTCTCAAGCGTCGCGAGCCGAGAGGCTCGTGTCTCCCGGTCGCTCTCCTTGGCCTGAACGACCAAGGAGAGAATGAAAGCGACGACGATGAGGCCGGCGATGACGAAGGTGGTGGTGCTCATGATTTCCTCCTAAAGAAATCATTCACTCAAGGTAAAAAGGGCAACCTTCCGCCCTTTTATTTGATTAACCTTGAGCGAAAAGCTAGTATTAATATAGCATAGAGTAGTAAAATTGTCAATACTTTTTCGCAATTTTCCTGAAAACTAGTACAATAAACTTATGAATCTCGCAACTAGCCTCGATCAAATCAAAGGCGTCGGCCCGAAAACCGCAGCCGAGCTGCGCCGGGCGGGGCTCAAAACGGTTGGCGATATTTTGCTGTTTTTACCGCGCAAACACGAGGATTTCACGCATGTGACGCCGATTGCCGAGTTGCAGCCCGGCAAGGTAACAATTCGCGCTCGCTGCCAGAAAATCAGTACGCGCCCAGTCCGCCGCGGCCTGCGCTTGACGACAGCGGTGCTGGCCGACGACACCAGCAAGCTCAACGCTATTTGGTTCAACCAGCCGTACCGAGTGCAGCAGCTGGGCGGCAGCGATGAATGGTTTTATTTCAGCGGCACGTTTGAGTATAACTACGGCCGCTACCAGCTAACCAATCCGACGGCCGAGCTCGCCAAGGAGCTGCCAGTACAAGCCGATCGGCTGCTGCCGGTTTACCATGCGGTGCGCGGGCTAAAATCGCAAACAGTACGCAAAGTTATCGAGCAATTGCGCCCGCTAATGAGCGTCTTGCCCGAGACTCTGCCGCCAAGCGTTGTCAAGAGCGAGAAGCTGCTCGACCGCGCGGCGGCAATTTCGGCGATGCATTTTCCGCGCGACGAGAGGGAAGTTGAGCAGGCTCGTCAGCGCTTAGCCTTCGAAGAACTATTCGAACTAGTTTTGGCTAGCCAGCTCAACAAAATTGACAACCAGAAGCTGGCTGGCTTCGCTATTCCGTTTGAAAAGTCTGTCGTGCAGGATTTTGTCAAGAAATTACCGTTCGCGCTAACCAGCGCCCAGCGCCGCGCCGCCTGGGACATCTTGCAAGATTTCGAAAATGCTAGGCCGATGAATCGCTTGTTGCAAGGCGACGTTGGTAGCGGCAAGACGGTGGTGGCCGGATTGGCAGCGCGGCAGGCGGCGAGCGCTGGTTGTCAGACGGCATTCATGGCGCCGACCGAGATTTTGGCGCGGCAGCACGCCCAGACGTTGTCTAAGCTGCTCGAGCCGTTCGGCGTGACGGTCGGTTTGCTGATCGGCAGCGTCAAGGGTAAAGCGCGCACTATGCTTTATCAGCAAATCGCTAACGGTGCGGTCGATGTGATTGTCGGTACGCACGCGCTCATCCAGGATAAGGTGGAGTTTCACCGCCTGGGCTTCGTGATTATCGATGAACAGCATCGCTTCGGTGTCGAGCAGCGGCAGAGGCTGCTGATGAAGGTTAAGGACGAGGAGGTGAAGTCGGGCACGCTCGATATGCTTTCTGAACCTATGACGATCGCCGCTGGCTCGTCTCGAGAGACCGGGCGCGCAGCCCCAGGCTCGCGAGCGAGACACGGAGGTGAGGAAAGTATATCGAGCGCCCCGCTAGACACGAAAAAATCATCAGCAGCCGCTATGCCACACCTCTTGGCGATGACTGCTACGCCGATTCCGCGCAGTTTGGCGCTAACTGTTTACGGCGAACTAGACGTCAGCGTCCTCGACGAGCAGCCGCGCGGCCGCCGGCCGATTCTTACCAAAATTATTTCGCCGCCTTCGCGCGAGGCTGCTTATACTGCTATCGACCAGCAAATTGCTCAGGGCCGCCAGGCTTACGTAGTTTGCAGCTTGATTGCTGATAGCGATTCTAGCGACCGCAAAAGCGTCGAAGCTGAATACAAGCGACTCAAAAATAGCATTTTTAGCCGCCGCCGCATCGCTATGCTGCACGGCAAGATGACCGCTAGCGAAAAAGATCAAATCATGCAAGCTTTCAAAGATCAACGATATGATATCTTGGTTAGTACTACCGTCATCGAAGTCGGTGTCGACGTACCGAATGCTACGATTATGATGATCGAGGACGCCGACCAATTTGGCTTAGCGCAATTGCATCAGCTACGCGGGCGGGTCGGCCGCGGTCAGCACCAAAGCTACTGCTACTTGATGATGAGCACGAATAACAAGCCGTCGCAGCGTTTGCGGGAAATAGAAAAATCCAACGACGGCTTTCATCTAGCAGAGGTCGATATGAGCTTGCGCGGCCCTGGCGAGATTTACGGACGCATGCAGCACGGCGCGCTTAATCTGCAAATCGCTACGCTAGCCGACACGCAGCTGATTGCTCGCGCTCAGAAAGCCGCTAAACGCTTCATCGATAGCGGCGAAAGTCTATCGAAATATCCAGCACTAGAAGCACGCGTCCGCCACAACCAGCGGGTGACAACGCTTAATTAGAATTATTTTCGAGTTTTTTAATTGTTTTTTCTAGATTGATTATACGCCTCGTGTGGTTTTCGGTTATATAGTCAACCGACAAAAACTTGTTGCACTGAATAAAAAATATTACACCTATCGGAATCGTATTGATAATTGTCAATACGGCGATAATCGATATGACTATAGTTTGTTTGCTGGTTTTGCTGTTTCGCATACTTAACCTCCGAGGAATGCTGATGTTTTGTATCTGTAGGCTCTCCGTAACTTAAAACCAAGTATATAGCACAATGCTTATGTTTGGCAAGTTCTATCTGTCTTTTGCCTTGTGCCGAGCCGCTGCCAAACGGCGTGCTATAATACAATGCATGTACAGCGGTACTACTTTTCGTTCGCATTCGGGCAACTTTATCGGCGTGCATCAGAAAATCGACCGGATTGCTCGCCGCGATTTGCGCAAAATATCAAGGGTTGGCCGTGGTTTTCCTTCTGCCAAGGATATTTTGCATTTCGAAGGCAACAACGGCCCCGACGGCATCAAGCGCAAAAGCCCGGGCGTTGATGAGCCGTGGCATTTTATCGACCCCAGCGACCCCAGCGATACGGCGCTAGTCGAGATGATTATGGATCATTATACCAATTTGGTGCAGGCGCTTAAGAAGCGTAATAATGTGCGGGCAGCCTTTGAGGCGGCTTGGATGGCTCATGCCATTACCGACGGTCTAACGCCAGCTCATCATTATCCGCTAGGCGAAAAGATCGAGGAGTTGTGGGGACGGCCTCAAAACGAGCGGGCGTCGATCGCCGAAAAAGGCATCATCAGAGGCTCGACCATGCGCGAGACTCTTAGTAAAAACTGGGAGTATTGGGGTGCCAAGGGTGTGTTTGCGACGCATGTGTTATTTGAGTTAGGCGTAGCGACCAGCATCAAGACGACCAAGTTCTCCGATTCGGCGCCAAATTCAATCTGGCTCAAACTAGCAGACGATAAGGATTTGCAGACGGTATTTCTCGATGCAGTGCAGCAAGTTTACGCGCTAGGCATGTACGAGGAATTCTGGAAGCGCGGCTGGACGACTCATCTAGCGCAGCAGACGCGGCAAACGCTGATTCCGCTAATCGCTAATATCATTACGTATTTTTGGTACCGCGCCTACCGCGAGGCGCACCAGTGAGCTCGATCCGAGTAATCGCTGGGCGTTTTGGCGGGCGGCTACTAGATGCGCCTAGAGATAACAACACTCGCACCAAGCCGATGGGCGAGCGGATTCGCAATGCCATGTTCAATAGCATCGGCAACGAAATTAACGGTGCGCAGGTTTTAGACGCTTTTGCTGGTACTGGCGCGGTTGGCCTCGAAGCTCTCAGTCGCGGTGCTGCCCGCGTAACGTTCATCGAACGCGATAAAATTGCTCAAAAAATCTTAAGCAATAATATGTCCTCGCTAGGCGTTCAAAATGAAGCGAAAATTATTAGCGCCCCTGTTAATTCATGGATTGAGTCTGGCGGCGCAGGCAAGTATGACATAATCTTCGCCGATCCGCCATACAAAAATCCGCAGTTTTCCACAGTTAGCAAACTTTTTGGACTTCTCAAACCAGGCGGGCTTATGGTATTATCACATCCAGGAAGAGGTGAGGAACCAAATCTGGGAAACGAAATTGTTGTGGTGGACAATCGTAGTTATGGAAATGCTTACCTCACCTCTTTCCGCCGAAAATAGATTTCTTTTGCCATTTATATCAGCTTACAACTAGTAAGCTGATTTTTTTATCAGCAGCGAAATACCCGTTGCCTGAATTATTGAAGAAAAAGAACGGTAGCTCTGGCAACGGGCTACCGTTCTTTTTCTTATAGAGCGTGTCTAGTATGTAATTCGCTGGCGCGCTGTTCAGAAAAAGAATCCGTACATTAAAAATTCGGACAACAATAGCAAACTCTATCATCGTTAGAATAAGTAAACTGGCCGAAGAAATGATTTGTAGCGGCTGCAGAGAACATAAGCTAACGACGAAGTTAAAAATATGACTTTAGGCTGCGTGCAACTTAAAGTTGTACCACCAACCTTGATAACTCTTGCCAAGCTTAGCAACAGTTTTGCGCTGTTACTTTTTTTAGGTATGAAGGTTTAGGGATTCGGGTAGTTTTACAATTTGGAGATTTGGGGGTTGTGGTGTATGCTATAAATATGTTTAATCGTCTTTACCACCACATTAGGCGAATATTTGATACTCCATCCATTGAAGAAATCGCCGCGTATCAACATAAAATACCAGGGAGTATTTATGTTAATACTTCTTATGATGAAAAGACGAAGTTCTATACTGCAACCATCACTAGTCTTGACAAGAAAAAGATCACCGCACTGCTCATTACGGAAAGCCGTGATGCAGTGAGACTTGTCGAGAATGTAAATGACTTGCTACTCACCTACTTGGATATACCAGAACGGATTAAGCCAAGTATGCCGAGACTATTGCCAGAAGATATAGACTACGCAAATCAGCTAATCAAAAGCAATCAGCTTGTCCTGGCAAAATAGATGTCTGAGTTTTATCGCGCAATCAGGACAAAGAAACTTATCGCGTTGCTGATACGGTACGGGTTTATTAGCAAACTGGGATCAAAGCACGGCAAGTATGTCAGAGAGTCAGACAATAAGACTGTCATCGTGCCAAGACACCGCGTGCTATCCTCTGGAACGTCAAAGCAGATTTGTGAGTATTTAAGGGATGAATGTAAAATACCGGCGAAAGAACTTAAAAAGTTATTCTGACGGAGTAACAAAAATTGAACCAAAAATCGCCCGAAAAGGCGACGATTGGGATTCTTACCTGAAATGGTGCGGATGAAAGGACTTGAACCTTCACGCTCGAAAGCACATGCTCCTAAGGCATGCGTGTCTACCAATTCCACCACATCCGCGAGCGTTTGCAAGCTCTAGCGGCACACCGCTACCGTGCAAATCACACGTATTTTGCTTGCACAAATAATTATAGCAAACTTCTAACAAATTCGCGAAAAATTACTGCAGCTTATGCTAAAATAGATTTATATGAAGATGAGGGTGTATGAGCAAAATTGCTAATTACCTACGCGGACATTTGCTAGGAGAGATTGACTTCCGGCCCGATGTGCGGCAGGCTTATATTAACGATGCTGGAGTATTGAGCTTAGCGCCAGAGATGATCGTTGCGCCGCGCAACACCGAGGATATCCGCAAAACGGCGCGGTTGTCATGGCAGCTGGCTGAACGCGGGCATGTTCAGGCGATAACCGCCCGCGGTTCAGGCCGCGGAACTACAGGCGGCGCAATTGGCCGCGGGGCGATAGCCGATATGTCGCGGCACATGAATAATGTTTTTGAGTATGATGCCAAGCAGCGGTTAGTTCGCTTGCAGCCCGGCGCAACCATTGGAACTCTGCGCCAAGCGCTAAGCCTGCAGGGTGTTAACGTTCCGCCGCTCGACGGCCTAGATGCGCGCCGAACAGTTGGCGGAGCTATCGCCGACAATCTAGCTGGACTGGCTAGCGGTAAATACGGCGACTTGAGCGCCTTTATCAGCCAGCTCGAGATCGTTTTGGCAAATGGCGATATTTTGCAGACAGGCCCGCTCGGCCGGCGCGAGCTCAGCCGCAAGAAAGGTTTGCAGAATCTAGAGGGCGATATTTACCGCGGCATTGACACGATCATTGATGAATATCAAGACGTGATCAACGCCCTGCCAGAATATGACAAATCTGGCTATAGCTCTATAGCCTCTGTCAAGAGAGGAAATCAGTTCGACTTGACACCGCTATTCATCGGTGCGCAGGGTACGCTAGGTATTATCAGCGAGATGATTTTGCGCACCGAATTTCGTAGCCAGAGCAATGAGGTCTTCGCGCTAGTATTTGCTTCGGCTAGCGTAGCCAATGACGCTATGCGTATATTGCGCGATAGTGGCGCAGCTTTTGCCGAGTATTTTGACGCCCAGCTATTTAGCGCTGCCGCTGCTGCCGGCCGGCACTTTGACTGGCTCAACCTAGAAGGAGCTGACCCGCAAGCAGTCATTATCGCCGGGTTTGACGATTTCAATGGTCGCACTCGCGCTCGTAACCTCAAAAAAATCCAGAAGACATTCAGCAGTGCCGAGGGAGTCAAATTCGTTTCTAGCGAAGACACTGACGATGGCGCGCTATTATCGACACTTAATATTGCTCGCTATGCCGAATTGCCTGACAAAAACCCAGCTTTTGCGCCGCATTTGTATAGTGATATTTATATTCCAGCTGCGCGTTTCGATGAATTTACCAAGGCATTAACAGTTTTGGCTGGTCGTCTGCATTGTAATATGCCTATTTCTGGGCACGTGCTAACCGAAACTTACACAGTTCATCCGGTGCTGTCGCTGCACCAAGTTGGAGACAAGCAAAAATTATTCAAGATTTTTGATGAATTGTCTAATTTGGCTGTTAAATATGACGGCGCGCTCATTGGCCAAGCAGCCGAGGGTCGGATCGCAGCGCATTTCGCGTATAAACACCTTGACGTTCGCACTCGCGAGATGTACGCGGCTATCAAAAAAGTTTTTGATCCGCTCGGTATTATGAATCCGGGCGTCAAAGTCGGCGATAATCTGCGATCGCTCACGTCTAGCGTCAACGGCGATATCTTGCCGCAGGTATAGGTAGATGCTGCCAAAATATATTTTCTACAAAATGGATTGTTAGAACTGTTAACGCTGCTAGCAAAAAGCGGCTTCTTGATCGATTAACAGACCAAATATATGCACGCTATCGCTTACACTTATTTAAAACCAGCGTAGAAGAAGAGAAGAGCAATCATATTTTGAGCAGAACAGCTAGGCTGCTTGGCTCGATGCTAAATCAGGAAACTTTGCCTCTACTCGGCGCAAGCGCTTATCAAGCGAGTTATAAAGCGTGTCGTCTACCATCTCGCGGCTGCCAGACTCATGGTACAGCTCGCGGCGAACGACAGCAAGGTCGGCCCGTAAGCTCTCTTGGCTGGCTGCTAGCTCGGCTTGCCCAGCCTTTAATTCCTGGAACCGTTCATCTGCCGCCAGATCCATATCTTTCACGATATCAACCAGAGTCTTGTGATCTTTGCGGATATCAGCGAGCTGCTCATCGATCTGCTCAAAACGCTCGTCAACTTGCTCAAACCTGCGGTCGATCTGCTCAAAGCGCTCATCGATTTGCTTAAACCTTTGGTCAATCTGCTCGAAACGCTCGTCAATTTGCTTAAACCTTTGGTCGATCTGTTCGAAACGCTCATCAATTTGTTTAAACCTTTGGTCGATCTGTTTAAACCGTTCGTCCATCGTTTTTGCTAGATTAGCAACGATATCGCTTAGGTTATCGATTTTGATCGCTAGTTCTTCGTTCGTCATGCTTCTATTTAAACACAAACTTTAGCTGCGAGACAACTATTTGCTCAACAAAAAAAGCCCGCTTTGCCTGGCGGGCAGTATTAACGTTGTTCCACTAAATACAAGTTATGGTACAGATGAGAGGACTTGAACCTCCACGCCCCGAAGGGCACTAGCACCTGAAGCTAGCGCGTCTACCAATTCCGCCACATCTGCGTGTCATTGTAAAGTACTATATCGCGACATCTACCGATTCTTAGCAACGCGCAGCGCGTCTACGCATACTTGCGTTGCCCACGCAGTCGCCACATCTGAGTGTGATTGTAAAGTACTATATCGCGATTATCTATATTAATCTCTAGAGACCTAACGCGCTACGCGTCTACATGCACTTCGCTACCCACGTAGTCGCCGAGCATTATCACATCTAGCACGCAGACTCATTCTAGCTGATTTAGGTGCGCCTGTAAAGAGTTTGTAGACAGACAGTTGCAAAAAATTTACAATTTAGATCATACACAATTCGATTCAATTCGTCCGCGAAATATCGGCGCGACATCTGATATTGCCGCGTATGAGTGAGCATGTCGCCATAAGCTTGATAGCACTCTTGCAAAATAATTCCATTTATGCTATAATAGGAGTATATGATGGCACCAGCATCCAATGTAACCGCCGATACAGACGTGCACTATCCAAATACCGTGCGCGCTTGCCAACTCGTCGAGCAATCGTGGCGCAACACGGCAACACTGTACGGCTATGAAGAATATGATATTGACACTGAGTCAAAATTACAGAATCGTCGCCGTTACGACATCGTAGCGGGCGCTTTCAGCGTATCGACATATCCGAGCGCAGCATATCTGTTGCGCTACGAGCATGCCGGCTGCGAGTCGCCGCGGGCTGATGTCGAAGCAATCGCTATCGCCAAGCGCGGTCTCGACGCTATGGGTATCAAGCGTTCGGCTTATAATTTGCGCATCAATGACTCAGAGATGCTCGATTTGCTACTGAGCGAATACCTTGATCTTGACGCCGTACAAACTAGCCTGATGGCGCGCCTGCTGGCACAGAAGCGAACATTAGCCCCAGATAAGTTTCGCGACCGCGCGATTGATATCGTCGGGTTGTCGCACTCTAGCGAAGTTCTACAAAAATTATCTAAGCTTTTGACCGCCAGGTCGGCCGAAGACCTACCAGAAGTTATCCGCCATAGTGAATGTTATGTGAATTTAGTGGCATTGTATGAACGGTTAGAGCGGCTGGGAATTGATAACGTTATCCTCGATATCACGCTGGCGCATCCAGAATACACTGGCGGTATTATTTTCGATTTCACCGAAGCTGATGCTATGCATAGTGCCTTGCTGTATAAGGGTGGGCGCTATGTCAATAACGACTTGCAAAGTTCGGTCGGTGGCCAATCAGACATGTCGAATATCATTGAGCTGCTAGCGCGCCATACTGGTATGCGTCATCTCGAGAGCGCTACGCAAGCTTACATCGTGACTGTAGGCAATGTGCTTGACGACGCTGAACGAATCGCCGAAAAGCTGCGCAGCGAGCGGGTTTCGGTCGAGGTTGATTATACTGGCCGGCCGATTGACCGCCAGATCAAAGAAGCTATTAAAAAGCGCGTCCGCTACGTGATGACGGTTGATGAGCAGTCTGTCGCCAAGGGCTTGTATAACCTGCAAAATATTCGCGAAAACAGCGAACAGCAAGTCAGCTTCGAGCGGGTAGTCACCGCTGTCAGCGATCGCCGCCATCATCAGCAGTACGACGAAGACGACGATGTTTTCGACTTGTCAGATATCTTGTAGCTTGTCCAAAATAGCCAGCCTGAGCATAATCTGTTATAATACGTCGTTATGAAGACGACTGTGAAGAAATTATCGGCCACCCGCGTCCTGGTAACGGTAGCGGCAGGCCAGCCGGAGCTCGAGACGGCAGAACAAGTTGCGCTCAAGCGGATGGCTAAAAAAATCAAAGTTAACGGCTTTCGCCAGGGCCACGTGCCGATCGCGGTAGTCAAAAAGCACGCCGACCCGCACACGCTTAGCCAAGAGACGTTAGAGGCGGCAATTAATCGCGCTGTCGCCGAGGCATTCCTGAGCAACAAACTGCAAGTACTTGATCGCCCAGAAGTCGAGCTGAAGAAGTTCGTACCTGGCGAGACGCTGGAATTTACAGCCGAGGCCGATATCATGCCCGAGGTTAAGCTTGGCGATTACAAAAAACTCAAAGCAACCAAAAAGGCGATCAAGGTTGACAAAAAAGATGTCGAAGAAGTAATTGAGCGCATTCGTAAAGGTTTGGCTGAAAAGGCCGAGACCACCGAAGCAGCGCGAGACGGCGACGAGGTGATTATTGATTTCGTTGGCAAGCGCGACGGCGAAGCTTTCCAGGGCGGCACCGGCAAAGACTATCCGCTGACTCTCGGTAGCGGCGCTTTTATCCCGGGTTTTGAAGAAGCACTAGCCGGCCTCAAAGCGGGCGATAAAAAGGACGTCGCCCTGCAATTCCCGAAAGATTATCATGCCAAAGATTTGGCGGGCGCTGACGTAGTGTTTGAAACAACTGTCAAGAAAGTCAACAAGGTAGAATTGCCCGAGCTGAATGACGAGTTTGCTGCCAAGGCTGGCCCTTATACCTCGATGGATGATTTGCGCCAAGATATCGAAGCCGAAATCACTGCGCAGCAAGAGCGCCAGGCGCTAGACGAATTAAAAGATGATTTGGTTAAGCAATTAGTGGCAGCCAGCGATGTGGCTGTGCCGGACGTACTGCGCCAAGATCAGATCCGCTCGCTGGAGCAGGATTTGGTGCAAAATTTGCGGTACCGTGGCATGACGCTGGATCGATACTACGAATCGCGCGGGTTTTCTAACCGCGACGCTTGGGTCGAAGCAGAAGCTAACGATACAGCCGAAGCGCGTATCAAAGCTGGGTTGGTGCTAGCCGAGCTAAGTAAAGAACTAGCAATTGAAGCAACCGCCGACGAGCTGGCAGCACACATCAATGCCTACAAGCAGCAATATGCCAACAACGCCGAAATGGCTAAACGTTTCGACCAGCCAGAAGCCCAACGCGAAATCGCCAACCGTTTAATTACCGAAAAGACCGTTGATAAATTGGTTGAGCTAAACGCTCCAGATACTAAGAAAGCAAAAACTGCGAAAGCTGCCGGCAAAGGCAAAGCGGATAAGCCCGCTAAGGCTGGTAAAAATAGCAAAGACGGCAAACCAGCCGCCAAGAAACCAGCTGGCAAGAAATCTAGCGCCAAAGCAAAGAAATCAGAAGCGGCAAGCAAGTAGCAGATAGCCTGCCAAAAAATACCTCGCTAGCGTAAGCGGGGTATTTTGAATATAACGTAAAAACACTGCCAGAAAGACTAACAGCCCCGCCCCCGGCGAGACTGTTAGTCTGGCAGGGACGAGGCTTATGCCCCGTTTCCACCCCGCGGCGGGCGAGCCGCCCGCCGCTCCTGAAGGGTGATTCCGGCATCAATCAGGGAGACGCCGACAGAGAATAGCAGACATCCCCAGAGGGGTGTGTCTGCTACTTGGGCCGTCGCAGGGTCGGCGGCCCAGGCTGTCATCAGAGCGAGCGCACTTGCTCCGATGACAAAATCTCCCGCCACCCGCAGGTTGGCGGGGACAGCGAACAGAGCTGCGGTGACCAGCGCCATGCAGGCGCTGGTCACCGCCCACCAGGGCGCCTCGACCAGGGCAGCGAAGCCCCGGCCGATGACACTCTCCTCCCCGGCTGCGGAGCCGAGGAGGAGAATAAACCCTCCCACCGGCCAGATGGCCAGCAGGAGGACGGCAACCAGGCGCCGCCACACATTGTACGGGTCGGGCGGCGGGATAGGTGTGCTCACAGCACACCACCTCCTTCTTTCGATAAAAAAACGGAGCTAGACAGCGCGGGATTGCGCCGTCCATTTTTTTATTATACTACATTTCGCGTTAAATAGCAAGTTATTAGCACTCTGCCTTGACGAGTGCTAATTAGTACGCTACAATTAGACCATGAAACCATCAAATTACTTAGTGCCCAACGTAATCGTCCGTACGCGCGACGGCGAGCGCGGTTACGACATTTATTCGCGCCTACTCGAGGATCGCATCATTTTCTTGGGCGAGGAAGTCAACGAAGCTACAGCCAACGTCATCGTGGCGCAGCTGCTGCACTTAGCCAATGAAGATCCCGAAAAGGATATCCAGCTTTACATTAACAGCCCGGGCGGCGTGGTGTACGATGGCTTGGCGATTTATGATACTATGCAATATATCAAGCCTGACGTCCAGACGATTGGCATTGGGCTGCAGGCTAGCATGGGCGCTTTCTTGCTCAGCAGCGGCGCTAAGGGCAAGCGTTATCTGCTGCCGAACGCCCGGGTGATGATCCACCAGCCGTCGAGCGGCACTCACGGCAAGGTGACCGACCAAGAAATCAGTCTGCGCGAGGCGATAGAGTTAAAAGAGCGATTAGCGAAAATCATAGCTGGCAACACTGGCCAGAAACTTGACAAAGTCAAAGCTGACATGGAGCGCGACTACTGGATGAGCGCCGACGAAGCGCTGCAATACGGCGTAGTCGACGAAGTAATCGGCCACAAAAACAGCAAAAGCAAACCAGCGAAATCTGGAAAATAGTTCGCCGAGGTGGTAGTCGTCCGGTTTAACGGCTGCGCGATAACGGTGATGTTTTTTAACTGATTTGCGATTTCGAGGTATAGGTCGGGTTTTACGAGATACTGTGGTATAATTTTAGATATTCTAATCATTTCTGTCTAAGGAGGTGAAGAGGGGATGATTAGGGTTGTTGGGGTCATGATTTTGGCCTCTTTCAGCTGTGGCACTATCGCCGCTGCGTTTGCCCACAGAGCATACATACTTGCTGAGGGCCAAGGGATTTTCAGTCCCTACTCAGCCCGTATGTATGCCGCGTACAAAACGCGGTACTACCAGCTCGGAGCAGCCACATGGTGTTTTTACACCATAGCTGCTTGTTTTGCAGCTGTTAGACTGCTAGCAGTAGACTCTGTTTGGGCAGCCATCGGCGCTGCTCTGCTTGTCACAATCAGTTACGTTATGGCGGCTTTCGCCCACGCGATGGCCAAAGCCGCCATAATTTGGTGTGACTCACAGCGCGACACCACCCACCTCGACAGCGCCTCTTAACGAGGCGACTCCAGCTAGGGGGAGCCATCCCTAGCCGCCCCGCCGGGTAAAACTGGCGGGGATTTTCCTTGTTTTTATCGCCAAAACTCTTGACTTAGCGGCTTCGCGCGATTATAATTAGAGCTAATGAAGATTGTGTAATGTGGGTTGGTTGTGTACTGCGCCTGTGGCGCGGCGTTTTTGGTATGCGGTATCTACATTTAGTAAAGCTTCGGCGCCAATCGCGAGCGGGAATCATCACCCTAGTGCGGTTTCATCAAACTTAACCATCAAGCAGGAGTACTATGCCACAAGCAACAACGGCGCAGCACACCCCGGTCAAGCGTGTCTTCTTCACCAATGATGACACAGCGGTCGAGGTGCCAAACCTCTTGGCTCATCAAAAGGAATCATGGAGAGATTTCGTCGAGACGGGCCTAAGCGAGATCTTCGCAGAACTCAACCCAATCGAGGATTACACCGGCCAAAAACTTGAATTACGATTCAAGGATTACAAATTTGAGGATCCAAAAAATGACGAGAAATTCGCCAAAGAGAACAATTTGACGTTTGAGGCGCCGCTGTCGGTAACAGTCGAACTGACCAACAAGGTAACCGGCGAAGTCAAAGAACAAGAAATCTATCTAGGCGACTATCCGTGGATGACTGACCGGGCAACGTTTATTATCAACGGCACCGAACGCGTAGTTGTTAGCCAGCTGATTCGTTCAGCAGGCGTCTTCTACACGGCTGAAAAGGGCGCTGGGCGCAGCTTATACAGCGCTAAGTTGATTCCGGGCCGCGGCGCTTGGCTGGAGTTCGAAACCAGCGCTAGCGGCGCTATCTACGTCAAGATCGATCGCCGCCGCAAAATTGCCGTGACGACGTTCCTGCGAGCGCTAGGCTACAGCAAGGTGTCCGAAATCAAAGAACTATTCGAAGATATTGATACTGGCGACATCAAATATATCGAGGCTACACTCGAGAAAGATCCAGCTCACGGCGTCAACGAAGCCTTGATTGAGGTCTACCGCCGCTTGCGCCCAGGCGACCTGGCGACAACTGATAACGCGCGCCAGATGATTGAACGAATGTTCTTTGACTTCAAACGCTTCGATTACAGCCGCGTTGGCCGCTACAAGATGAACAAGCGTTTAGGGCTAGATGTGCCAAATATTGCCGATAATCGTACTCTGCAAAAGAGCGACTTGGTGGCTATTATCCGCGAGCTAATCCGTATGAACAATACCCAAGAGCCGGGCGATGATATCGACGCGCTCGACAATCGGCGGATCAAGCTGGTAGGCGAGCTAGTAGCGCGCCAGTTCCGCGTCGGTATGCTGCGCATGCAGCGCAACGCCATGGATCGCATGTCAATGTCTGATCTCGAAAATGTCACGCCGAGCCAATTAATTAACGCCCGCCCGGTCGTGGCAGCGGTACGCGAATTCTTTGCTTCTAGCCAGCTCAGCCAGCTGCTCGATGAAGTCAACCCGATTTCAGAGCTTAGCCACAAGCGCCGATTGAGCTCAATGGGGCCAGGCGGCTTGAGCCGCGAGCGTGCCGGCTTCGAGGTGCGCGATGCTCACCCGACACATTACGGACGAATCTGCTCGGTCGAGACGCCAGAGGGCGCTAACATCGGTTTGGTGTTGAACCTGGCGACTTATGCGCGGATTAACGAATATGGCTTCATCGAGACACCATACCTCAAGGTTGTTGGCGGCCATGTTACCGACGAAGTTGTTTATCTCGATGCTTCCCAAGAAGTTAACGAAGTGATTGCCGACGCTGGCGTCAAGCTCGACGAGAATAACAACCTGAAAAGTCCGCGTGTTTCGGCCCGCAAGTTCTTGCAGCCAGCCCGCGTCGATGCTTCGGAAGTGACGTTGATTGACGCTTCGCACAAGCAAATCCTCGGCTCGACTGCTAGCCTGGTGCCATTCATCGAGAAAAACCGCGTCGACCGCGCTTTGACTGGCTCGAACATGCAACGCCAGGCAGTGCCGCTATTGCAGCCGCAGTCGCCGACTGTCGGTACTGGCATCGAAGCTAATATTGCTCGCGATTCCAGCCAACTGGTTGTCGCTGAAGCTGATGGCGAAGTTATCCGCGCTGATGGCGATAGCATTGAAGTCAAATACGCTGACGGCGTTAAAAAATACGACTTGATTCATTTCACCAAGAGCAACGATGATCGCTGCGTCAACCAGAAAGTTCGAGTCCAGCGCGGCGAGCAGGTCGCTAAGGGCGATATCTTGATCGAAGGTATGTCAATCGCTGACGGCGAATTGGCGCTCGGCAAAGATTTGCTGGTAGCCTTCATGCCGTGGGGCGGCTACAATATGGAGGATGCTATCGTCATCAGTCGCCGCTTGGTCGAAGACGATACACTGACCTCGGTCAATATCAAGGATTACTCAGTTGAAGTTCGCGAAACCAAGCTCGGTCCAGAGATTGTCACTCGCGATATCCCGAATGTGTCGGAAGACAGTTTGCGCCACCTCGACGAGGACGGTATCGTGCAGGTTGGCTCTGAAGTGCGCGCTGGCGATGTCTTGGTTGGTAAGATTACGCCAAAGGGTGAGCAAGAGCTGAGTTCTGAGGAGCGCTTGCTGCGCGCTATCTTCGGCGAAAAAGCTAAGGATGTACGCGATACTTCGCAGCGTATGAATAATGCTGGCGGCGGCAAAGTTGTCGGCGTCAAGATTTTCAGCCGCGAAAACGGCCACGAATTAAAGGCTGGCGTGCTAATGCAGATCCAGATTTACGTCGCGCAACTACGTAAAATCAGCGTCGGCGACAAGATGGCGGGACGCCACGGCAACAAGGGCGTGGTAGCGCGTATTTTGCCAGTCGAGGATATGCCATATTTAGCCGACGGTACGCCGGTAGATGTGGTACTTAACCCGCTAGGTGTGCCAAGCCGTATGAACTTGGGTCAGCTGTTCGAGACACACTTGGGCATGGCTGCCCGCGCTCTCGGCTACAAAGTCGCTACGCCGCCATTTAACGGTGTCAGTAATGAAACGATTGAGGAACAACTCGAGAAAGCCGGCTTTGCCAAGGACGGCAAGAGCCAGCTCTTCGACGGCCGCAGCGGCGAAGCCTTTGAGGAACGCACTACTGTTGGCGTCATGCACATGATCAAGCTGCACCACATGGTCAGCGACAAGATTCACGCCCGCTCGACCGGCCCGTACACCATGGTCACTCAGCAGCCGCTCGGCGGTAAAGCGCAAAACGGCGGCCAGCGCTTCGGTGAAATGGAGGTTTGGGCGCTAGAAGCTTACGGTGCAGCGACTACTTTGCAGGAAATGTTGACTATCAAGTCCGACGACGTTTACGGCCGTGCTAAAGCTTACGAGTCAATTATCAAGCATGACGTCATCACCGGCCCGAAGCTGCCAGAAAGTTTTAATGTTTTGGTGAAGGAACTGCAAGGTTTGGGGTTGCGCGTCGATCTGGTTGACGAACACACCAACAATATCGACGCCGAAAATCTCATCGCTACTAGCGGTCCGGCTGACAAAACTGTGCCAGCGAGCGACGATAACAATGGCAGTGATAATTCCGACGATGATGACGAAGAAACTTATCTTGACGAATCTGACGGTATCGGCAATATCGACGACGGCATGAGCGTGCGTGATATTGACGATGACGGCCAAATCTCGGAAGAGGAAAGCGATTACGATAATTACGACGATACAAACGATAATGAAGAGGAGGAGGCGTAAGATGGCACGAGTAGTCTCGACATCTGGTATCGCAGATTTTGACGCAGTGCGCTTGGTGGTTGCCAGCCCAGAAGATATCCTAAAGTGGAGCCACGGCGAAGTCACTAAGCCGGAAACGATTAACTATCGCACCCAAAAGCCAGAACGCGATGGCTTATTCTGCGAGCGAATCTTTGGCCCGGTCAAGGATATCAATCCGCATGATTCCAAGCTCAAGGGCGTGCGTTCGCGCGAAGCTGCCGTCGACAAAAACGGCGAGTTAGTCACCAAATCAATTGTCCGCCGCGAGCGTATGGGCCACATTCAATTGGCTGCTCCAGTAGCGCACATCTGGTTTATGCGCGGCACGCCAAGCGCTATGAGCTTGCTGCTGGGCATCACAGTACGTAATCTCGAGCGGATTGCTTACTTTGCTACGTACGTAATTCTGAAGGTTGACGAAGAGAAACGCGACCAATTACTAGCCGATCTCGAAGCCGAAACTGAAGCTGCTCGCGCCGCTATCAAAATTCGCTACGAACGCGAAGCTGGCGCTGACGGCGCTGACGTCAAAGCTTTGGCCGAAGAACAGAGTAAAGAGCTTGAAGAGCTAGAAAATCAATTTACCACCAAGAAATCGCAGCTGGAAAGCTTGCAAAAGCACGCGCTAATGAGCGAAACTGATTATCGCAACTTGCCGGAAGCTTATGAAGAATTAATCGAGATAGCCATGGGCGGCACCGCGCTCAAGGCAATGCTCGACGAGATTGACCTCGACAAGCTAATCGCTGATCTGCAACAAGAATCCGAGGACGCCAGGGGCCAGCGCGAGAAAAAGCTACTAAAAAGACTTAAGGTTCTAGAAGGCATGCAAGCAGCTGGCATCAAGCCGTCGAGCCTGTGTATGACGGTTCTACCGGTGATTCCGCCAGACCTGCGGCCGATCGTCTCGCTGGCAGGCGGCCGTTTCGCGACGAGCGACTTAAACGATCTTTATCGCCGCGTCATTACCCGCAACAATCGTCTCAAGAAGCTGATCGAATTGAACGCGCCAGAAGTAATTCAGCGCAACGAAAAACGCATGCTGCAAGAAGCTGTCGATAGTCTGATTGACAATTCTTCAGCGCGCGGCGGCCGGGCTGTCAATGCCACTGGCAACCGCCGGCGCTTGAAGAGTCTTAGCGACATGCTCAAAGGTAAACAAGGCCGCTTCCGTCAGAACCTGCTCGGTAAGCGCGTCGACTATTCTGGCCGTTCGGTGATTGTCGTTGGTCCAAAGCTTAAGATCAATCAGTGCGGCTTGCCAAAGCAAATGGCGATCGAGCTATTTAAGCCATTTGTCATCAGCTGGTTGATTGAGCATGATTACGCGCATAATATCCGCAGCGCTACTCGTCTGATCGAGTCGAGCGAAGCAGTGGTTTGGGACGCGCTCGACGAGGTCATCAAGGGTAAGTACGTCTTGCTTAACCGCGCACCGAGCCTGCACCGTTTGAGTATCCAAGCTTTCCAGCCGAAATTAGTCGAGGGCAAGGCGATTCAGCTGCATCCGCTAGTTTGCGCCGGCTTCAACGCCGACTTTGACGGCGACCAGATGGCTGTTCACTTGCCGTTGTCCGACGACGCTCAGGCTGAAGCTCGCGAACTGATGAGTGCCGTCAACAACTTGCTTAAGCCAGCCGATGGCAGTCCAGTGCTTAGCATCAGCCAGGACATCGTGCTCGGTAACTACTACTTGACCTATGAAAAGCCGAGCGTTCAGACCGAGCATCGCGCTGTCTTTGCCAATAGTCGCGACGCCGAGCTAGCTTACGACATGGGCCGGCTTCACTTGCAAAGCCCGATTCGGGTTCGCGCCAAGGGCGAGATTCACAACACCACGCTGGGCCGCGTCTTCTTTAACGAAATCTTGCCGGACGATTTTCCTTACAACAATAAAGTCCAGACCAAGAAAGAGCTGAAGAAAGTTCTGGCGCAAATCTTTGATCGTTATGGCGCCGAAGAAACCGCCAAGACGGCCGACCGCATGAAAGGCTTAGCTTTCCGCTTCGCTACCGTGGCCGCAGTATCGACTGGTAAAGACGACTATGTCCACCTTGATCAAACCGAGGAGATAATCCAGGAAGGCGATAAGCATGCAGCTTTGATTGCCGATCAATACGACCAGGGTTTGATTACCGACGACGAGCGTTACAATTTGACGGTAGCAGCTTGGCGCAAGGTTGACAATCAAGTTACTAAGTTACTCCAAGACAACTTGCACCACATCGACACCAGTATTTCGATCATGGTTAACTCGGGTGCCCGCGGTGATATTAGCAACGTCAAGCTAGCTAGCGCCATGATTGGTATTCAGGTCGACGCCGCCAACCGCGAAATCGAGCTGCCAATTCGCTCGTACTACACCCGCGGCTTGTCGAGCTTGGAATCGTTCGTCGCTACCCGCGGTTCGCGTAAAGGTTTGATCGATACCGCGCTAAAGACGGCCGACTCAGGTTACCTAACGCGCCGCTTGGTCGATGTCTCGCAAGATGTCTTCACTGTTGAGGACGAAGAAGGCGACGACGAAGGCTACATGATCTACCGTTCAGAAACTGAAGAAACGATGATTAGCTTCGGTAATCGCTTGTACGGACGCTATACGCGCGATGCTGTGCCAGGCTATATCGGCGCTAACGAGTTGATTACCCGCGAAATCGCCAACAAAATCGAAGCCGACACTAATATCAACGAGGTCAAGATTCAGTCGATCCTCTCGACCAACAATCTCGAGGGTATTCCGCGCCGCAGCTACGGTATTGACATGGCAACCAACGAGCTAGTTGGCGCTGCTCAACCAGTTGGCGTTATCGCTGCTCAGTCGGTCGGCGAGCCAGGTACTCAGCTGACACTCCGTACCTTTCACAACTCTGGCGTGGCCGGTAGCGACATCACTCAGGGTCTGCCGCGCGTCGAGGAACTCTTTGAAGCGCGCAATCCGAAGGGTCAAGCTTACATCACTGAGGTGGCTGGTACTGTCGATGTCTGGGAAGACGGCAAGAAATATATCGTCCAGGTAACGCCAGAGGCTGGCCGCGTTGAGCGCTTGCCACTCGAAGGTCGCAAACCGCTATTGCAAGACGGCTCTAGCGTCAAAGCTGGCGATATCCTTGCCGAAGGTCTCGATAATAGCCGTTCGCTAGTAGCGCCATTCGACGGCGTTGTCGAAGCTGCCGAAGACACTATCGTCATTGCCGCTAACGCCGCTGCTCCAGTCCGCTACGAGATTCCAGGCACTGCGCAGCTAGTGGTATCGGCTAATGACCACGTTGAGGCAGGCGACCGCTTGACAATCGGCTCGCTCAACTTGCACGACCTGATGCGCTTGAAGGGCACCGAGGCAACTCAACGCTATATCATTAACGAAGTGTTGCGCATCTACGCTGCACAAGGCCAAGATGTAGCCGACAAGCACCTCGAGATTATCGTTCGCCAGATGTTTAGTCGCGTCCAGATCGAGGACCCAGGCGACAGCGACTTTGTTATGGGCGATATCGTTTCGAAAGCGCGCGTCGTTGCCGAGAATAAGGCTTTGGTCGCTAACGGCAAAGAGCCAGCGCAATACGCGCAAATGCTCTTGGGCATTACCAAGGTGAGTATCTGGAGCGATTCGTGGCTAAGCGCCGCGTCCTTCCAGGATACTACCCGCGTATTAATCAATGCTGCCACCAGCGGCCGCGCCGACCACTTGCATGGCCTGAAAGAAAATGTCATCATCGGCCGCAAGATTCCGGTGGGTACTGGCGTCCGTTCGCTCGACACTGGCGAGGACGATTCGCCAGCCGACGAGTACGCTGAAAGCGTTGACGAGGAGGCCGACGACATCACGCCAGATGTCGATGCCGAGTCATAAGCAAACCCGCTCAAACTATAATTACCGCTCATATAGACGAGCGGTAATTATTTTTGCAGCTAAATTTTTGGCACGCTGTATCTTTGCATATTCCAACAGCCAGAATAAGGCGAGACCTAATCTCGTTTGCCAGAATATGTCACCGTATCTTTAGTACTGCCGCCAATCGGCTGGCACTTTTGGTCAGCGTAGGCCATCCGTAATTCGCGGTTGTTGTAAAGAGTGCAGGCGACCAGTATGTTGCGGTTACGATCTTGGAAATAGTGCCACAAGCCGTCTGGCGTCTGATAGAATAATCCTAGATTGTCAGGCGCAGTCATTCGCTGATACAACACTGTGCTGACTGGAATTTCTAGCAGCTGGTAACCTTTCAGCGCGCCCTTGAACGGAGCTGGCTTACCGATGAAACCGTACTGTCCAGCGGCACTCACGGCTGGGGTATAAACCGAAACCACCGGCTGCTGCGCCTCAGCGTATTCAGCGTAAACTTTGGCGTCGAGGCAGCGAATCTCCATCCAATCGCCGAGCTTGTCGCGCTGCGAAATATCGGTACTCAGCTGGCAAGTGACATCGTCGCGCGTGAAATCAGCTAAATAATTTGCTCTGCTACCCTCCGAGAAGACCTTGCGGGTAAAACCATCGTAGTCCATGTTTTTCTCGATTGATTCGCGCTGCGAAGTTGATTTATCCTTAGGAACGTAACCGGCCAAACTCTGAACTTGATCGAGGTCGGGCACTACGGTGTAGAATTTTCTTCCTTTGACTCTTACTGGAGTGGTGATTGACGATTTGGCTTTTTCCTTGCCTTTGAAATAAACGTTGACATGCTTGATAGTTTCGGAAGCGGTCAAGTGAGCTACCTTGGTCTCGTCAGTTTTTTTCTTTTCATCTGTCTTGACTGTTGACGAGCGAGCGAACGTCATTACCACGATCGCAACAACAATCACTAAAACGGCGGCGACACCAGCGCCAATCATAATCAGGCGAAATTTACGGAAAGGGTCGCGCGGCGGCCGGCGCTGCGGTTCTGGCACTAACGGATCAGGCCGCGGCGCCTGCTCGGGGTGGCCAGCGTATTGGATATCATTGTCATTTAGCGGATTCATATGTTCATTATACTATATTGCTTGCGTTTTTAATGCGATAGCGATTCAAGTTTAGCACAAAAAATACGGCGAAAGTATTGACATGTAGACGATCTTAATTAAACAATATAGCTATGAGTAAAGAAATCATCATAACCTATATCACTGTAGCTATACCGTATATAGTAATAATTGCAACCGTAGTAGCCGCTATCGCTTTGATTCGATGGTTTATCCGAAACGACAAGAAATCAAGCAACGACGACAAATAACTCTTGCTATCATTTACTTCAATTCCTAGTTATAAATATAGAGTTAAGTTTATCCGCAGCCGCAAACGTCGCAAACAGGCGAAAATGCTTGTTTGTTGTTATTTTTGCGCTTTTTTGCACAAAATTCAATAAAATTGCCTGATACGTTGACTTACACATTCATATGTGATATATATATATCAGCTTTCATTGACAAGTTGAGCAAATCCTTGTCTGAAAGCGCACTTTGACAAGCAGACCTGAAAGAGGTGATAGAGATGTATCCTCCAGATCTTATGGTGGTGCATCGCCCCCGAAAGGGGATCATGGCATGGCTCTTCAGAAGAGCTATGCCCCGAGACACTAGGCCAACTTTTGTTTGGCCTAAACTAGTAGCTACGATCGAGGACGCTAGATACCTTGACAGGCGATGGCTCACTGCCGTCGCAGCAGTGTTGATTGCTATGACAATAGCCGCGGTAAAAGCGCTCTTACTCATCCCGGGGCTCGATAGCTCTGTGGTCAACCTGCTGACTCGCGGTTTTGCGACATTTCTTCCCCGGGGGTGGGCGACAGGGACTGCCTGGACTGTTGGTGTGGCAGGAGTTTTCCTCATAGGAGACTTCACGAACTACACGAAAAAGCAGAAGTCTCTGCACGGTCTCAAGGCAACCGGATGTGGGGTGTATGACACCCTGTTGCTTTTCGCACTAATGGAAGAGCAAGCTTTTCGCTCCGGGGGCGAAAAGTGGAGCTGGCGCGAACGAGTGCGCGCCAGCGTGTGCTTTGGGCTTGCCCATGTAGTCAATATCTGGTACAGTTTCGCGGCAGGGATCGCCCTGTCTGTGACTGGCTTCGGTTTTTTGCTGGTATACTTGTGGTACTACCGCAAATATCATAGCCAGATAGTTGCGACAGCAGCAGCTACGACAATACATGCATTGTATAATGTCATAGCCTTGAGTCTCATTGCTGTCGTAGCAGTGATCTACATGGCGATCAGCATCTGTAGCTGAACCAGTCTCTCGCGAACCTCTGTCAAATTCCCTGCTTGTCATGTTCGCTCCATAGATGCGTGTCTATGCTGATGAGTCGGAAACGACGAAAGCGAACTTTTTGTCCAAATACTAACAGTTGAGCTCATTCCTGGCTCTAGCGATCAGAAGACAAGCAAACCTTGCTTTCTGATAGGTTTTTTGCTATAATAGAATATAGAGTTTCTCTCGGGTGAAGCGGGGTTATCGGTGTGATAAAGCCGCAGCTCTCGAGATGCAGGCGGATGTTTGCTGCATTGCCGCTTGCGCCATGAGCCTTTAGCAAGCTCGTTTATTATCATCGTAATTAGGAGAAGTTGAATGCCAACTATCAATCAGCTGGTACGCAAACCTCGCCAGACGGCTAGCAAAAAGTCGAAGTCGCCGGCGCTAGGCCGTATCCACAATGCCCTCAAGGTGCGCTATTACAACCAGAACGCGCCGCTCAAACGCGGCGTTTGCGTCAAGGTTACCACCAAAACGCCAAAGAAGCCGAACTCGGCGCTGCGCAAAGTCGCCCGCGTTCGTCTGACTAACGGCCACGAGGTTTGGGCTTATATCGGCGGCGAAGGCCACAACTTGCAAGAACACGCCGTGGTGCTAGTTCGCGGCGGCCGCGTGCCAGACTTGCCAGGTGTGCGCTATCATGTCGTCCGCGGCGCGCTTGACTTGCAAGGCGTGTCCAAACGCAAACAAGGCCGCAGTAAATACGGCACCAAGAAGGAGGATAAGTAATCATGCCTCGCAAAGTTACTAAAAAGCTCCAGCGCCAATTGCAGCCAGATCGCAAATACCAGTCGGTTTTGGTACAGCGCCTCATCAACAAATCAATGCTCAACGGCAAGAAATTAGCGGCCGAGCGGGCTGTCTATGATGCTCTAGCACAAGCTGCTAAAACTCTCAAGAGCGAGGAACCGCTAGAGGTTTTCGAAAAGGCAATTAACAATATTAGCCCGGCTTTCGAGGTTAAGTCTCGCCGCGTTGGCGGTGCTAACTACCAAATTCCGTTTCCAATTCAAGGCCATCGCCAGCAGCACTTTGCCTTTACTTGGCTAGTACAAGCCGCTCGCAGCAAAAGCGGCATGCCGTACAGCAAGCGCTTAGCGACAGAAATCGTCGACGCCTGCAACGAAACTGGTATTGCCTTCAAGAAGAAAGAAGACACTCACAAAATGGCCGAAGCCAACCGTGCTTTCGCTCATTTTGCTCGCAGCTAAGCATTTCTTTTCACGCAAACATAGAACCGCTCCTACGCTATACATAGGAGCGGTTTTGCGAAAGTTAAACTTAGCTATCATTTTTGTAAATTATCTGATATAATTGTCGTTAAGAGTAGTTTTTTGGTGCCAAAAAACAACCAAGAATCTCGACAAATCAATTTAATAGAGGAAAAACAATGGCAGCAACCGTTCCATTACAAAACTTTAGAAATATCGGCATTATTGCCCATATCGACGCCGGCAAAACGACTACCACTGAGGGTATTTTGTACCGTACTGGTTTGACACATAAAATCGGTACCGTCAAGGGAGATGACGGCGGCGCCACCACCGACTGGATGGCGCAGGAAAAGGAGCGGGGCATCACCATTACCTCGGCGGCGGTGACTTGCTTCTGGAAAGGCCACAAGATTAATATTATCGATACGCCAGGACACATCGACTTTACAGCCGAGGTGGAGCGCAGCTTGCGCGTACTCGACGGCGCTGTTACTGTCTTCGACGGCAAAATGGGCGTTGAGGCGCAAAGCGAAACTGTCTGGCGACAGGCCAACAAATACAACGTACCGCGCATCTGCTTCATCAACAAAATCAACCAGACTGGCGGAGACTTCTACAAATCTGTCGAATCAATTCACAACCGCCTCAGCAAGCAAGCATTCCCGATCCACTTGCCGATTGGCTTTGAAAAGGATGTTTGCGGCGTGGTCGATCTGATCGATATGAAGGCTTATACTTACGATGATTACACCGACCACGAGCTAAAGGTTGGCGAGATTCCGGCTGATATGCTCGAAAAAGCCAAGCATGCACGCAGCTTGTTGGTCGAGAACGCTGTTGAAGCCGACGACGGCTTGATGATGAAATTCTTCGACGAGGGCGAGGAAGCGATTACCATCGACGAGCTCAAGAGCGCGCTGCGCAAACGCGTGCTGGCTGGCGACTTCTATTTGGTAACTGGCGGCGACGGCCGCGGCGTGATTGTCGAAAAACTGCTTGATTTGATGGCAGATTACTTGCCAAGTCCGCTCGACGTCGACGAAATTTGGGGCAAAAATCCAAAAACTGGCGACGAAGTCGGCCGCAAACCAAGCAACAAAGAACCGATGGCTGCGCTTGCTTTCAAGATTGCCGCCGATCCGTTTGTCGGCAAGCTAATCTTCATCCGCGTCTACTCTGGCGTACTGAAAGCTGGCAGCTACGTTCTTAATACCACCACCGGCGAGAAAGAGCGCATCGGCCGCATCGTCCGGATGCACGCCGACAAACGCGAGGAAATCGATAGTGTTGGCGCCGGCGATATTGCTGCGGTGGTCGGGCTGAAAAATACTTTCACCGGTAATACTTTAGCTGAATTGAGTCATCCAATCGCTCTGGAATCCATTGAGTTCCCAGAGCCGCCGGTATCGATTGCTGTCGAGCCAAAGACCAAAGCCGACCAAGAGAAGATGGGCATTGCTTTGCAGCGCCTCGCCGAGGAAGACCCAACCTTCCGCATTCACACCGATGAAGAGACTGGACAGACGATTATGTCGGGCATGGGCGAGTTGCATCTCGAGATTCTAATTGACCGCATGAAGCGCGAGTTCAATGTTGAAGCTAATGTCGGCGAACCGCAGGTTGCCTTCCGCGAAACCATCAAAGGTACCGCCGAGGTTCAAGGCAAGCACGCCAAGCAATCTGGCGGCCGCGGCCAGTACGGTGACGTCTGGGTACGCTTTGAGCCGAACGAGCCAGGCAAAGGCTTTGAATTCATCGACGAAATCAAAGGCGGCGTGGTGCCGCAAGAGTATCGCCCAGCCGTACAAAAGGGTATTCGCGAGACTCTAGACGGCGGCGTTATTGCCGGCTACCCAGTGGTGGATGTCAAGGCAACCCTCTACGATGGCTCATATCACGACGTTGACTCTAGCGAGCTGGCGTTCAGCTTGGCGGCGCATATCGCGACTCGCGCTGGTATCAAACAAGCCAATCCAGTCTTGCTCGAGCCAGTCATGAAAGTAGAAGTCACTACCCCAGAGGAATTCATGGGCGACATCATCGGCGACCTCAACAGCCGCCGCGGCCGCATCGAAAGTATGGATGATCTAATGGGCGGCGCTAAACTAATCAAAGCAATCGTGCCGCTGGCCAACATGTTCGGCTACACATCAGACATCCGCTCGATGAGCCAAGGCCGTGCTGCATCGACGATGGAGCTAGCTCACTACGAGGAAGTTCCGCCAAACGTTGCTGCCGAGATTATCGAAAAACGCAACAAGTAG
Source organism: uncultured Candidatus Saccharibacteria bacterium (assembly GCA_963531145.1). GTDB lineage: Bacteria > Patescibacteriota > Saccharimonadia > Saccharimonadales > Saccharimonadaceae > Saccharimonas. Next base: position 3,654 of record CAUSEX010000005.1, on the reverse strand, counting down.
TTTGATAATTAGCTCTAGCGAGAACTTCGCTAAATATGTAAACGCGCCTCTCACCAAGGCGCGTTTGCTGCTATAATAAGTATATGAGCTACCAGCTAGCTGTTCAATTTTACAGGCGTAATCGCTTACAGGTACTCTGCGCGCTATATACGGTGATTTTAGTTTCTAGCGTAGCTGTTTCAATTATATTGTCCGACGATCCGCGCTGGACTGGTTGGAGTCTCAGCCGGTTGGGCGAGACTAGTACCAACCGCCAGTCGGCTTTGGCCTTTAATACTGGTGTTTTTGCCTCAGGATTGATACTTACTGCTATCGGTATTTGCATGACCCGAAGCTATGCTAAGCTTCAGCAATCGCGCACCGCCAAATTGTCAGCTTGGCTGATGATTACTTTGTCTGTATGTATGGTTGGCGTAGCACTTTGTCCGAATGACACTATGCACGCAGCGCATTTTGTTTTTTCGCGCGGGATAATTGTCGCTATGGTGTTAATGATGCTGACTTTACCGTCGAGCCTTAATTATTTGACACAGCGCGAGCGGCTGTTGTCATTCGGCTTTCCAATTTTTGCAGCAATTCTGGCAGCTCAGGGCTACATCTTGCGAAGCTTTTGGTTTGTCATTATCGAAGCTATATTGGGACTGCTGGCTGCTATTTGGTTGTTTATCGTTTGCCGGCATATCGATAAGCGTTTACGCCAGTAGCCACTTTACACCCGCAGAGCTTTCAACTATAATAAGAAATAACGCGCGACGCGTTTTGTCGAGGTGGCAACACTTTCGATAATTGCTCGCGTCGTGAATAACATAATACTAACGTTAGGAGAACTACTTCTATGGCAGACTTTGACCGTTCAAAGCCTCACATCAACGTCGGTACCATGGGTCACGTCGACCACGGTAAGACGACTTTGACCGCCGCCATTACCCACGTTTTGGCTAAGCGGCTCCCAAGCGACGTGAATAAAGCGCGCGACTACGCGGACATCGATAACGCACCAGAGGAAAAGGCACGCGGTATTACTATCGCTACCTCTCACCAGGAATACGAGTCAGAGAATCGCCACTACGCGCATGTCGATATGCCAGGCCACGCCGACTACGTCAAGAACATGATCACCGGCGCTGCTCAGATCGATGGTGCTATCCTCGTGGTGGCTGCCAACGACGGCCCGTTACCACAAACTCGCGAGCACGTATTGTTGGCTCACCAGGTTGGCGTGCCGAAGATTATCGTCTTCCTCAACAAGATGGACTTGGCCGACCCAGAGCTGGTCGAATTGGTCGAGATGGACGTTCGCGAACTGCTCACCAAGAACGGCTACGACGGCGACAATACGCCAATCATCAAGGGATCAGCCACCAAAGCTCTCGAAGGCGACAAAGAGTCTGAAGACGCTATCATGGAATTGGTCAAGGCGATGGACGACTACTTCGAGCTGCCAAAGCGCGACCTCGACAAGCCATTCTTGATGCCAATCGAAGATGTCTTCTCAATCAAAGGTCGTGGCACCGTGGCTACTGGCCGTATTGAGCAAGGTGTCATCAAACTGAACGACCCAGTCGAAATCGTTGGCCTAAAACCAACTCAGAGCTCGGTCGTAACTGGTATCGAAGCCTTCAAGAAAACTCTCGACCAGGGCCAAGCTGGCGACAACGCTGGTTTGCTGCTGCGCGGTATCGAGCGCGAACAAATCGAGCGCGGTCAGGTCATCGTTGCTCCAGGCACACTGACTCCGCACACCGAGTTCGAGGCTGAGGTTTACATCCTCAAGAAAGAAGAGGGTGGACGCCACACGCCATTCAGCAAGGGCTACAAGCCGCAGTTCTACTTCCGCACCACTGACGTGACCGGTGAAGTTGAATTGCCAGCCGACAAAGAAATGGTTATGCCAGGCGACCAAGTGACCTTCAAGGTTAAATTGCTCGCCCCAATCGCTATGGACAAAGGTCAAGACTTCGCTATCCGCGAAGGCGGCCGTACTGTCGGCGCTGGCGTGGTGACCAATATCATCAAGTAATTTACACTCTGTAAGTTACTACCGAAAGCACCTCCGGACTATCGGGGGTGCTTTTATTGTCTGCAACTAGCAACCACTGACAAGATTAAACCTTAACACGTCTTATCGCCCACGCGGTTCTTGCAATTCACGCTAATTATTGCTATAGTAGTGTTCGTATTAATTAATCGCCTCGAGAACTCTGCCAGACGCTAACGAAACCGATTCGAGCAGAGGTTACGAGGTAAAAGGAGTAACAAAATGGCCGAAGATAAAGGTCTCACTATCCGCATCCGCCTCAAGGCGTATGACCACACAGTTATTGATGAATCTGCTAAGCGAATCGTCGACACCGCTGTTCGTACTGGCGCAACAGTCGCCGGGCCAGTGCCGCTGCCAACTCGCCGCAGCACTTATACGGTAACGAAAAGCCCGCACGTCTACAAAATGGGCGGCGAAACATTCGAAATGCGCGTGCACAAGCGCTTGATTGACATTTCTAACGCTACACCAAAAACCATCGAGAACTTGCAAAATCTATCATTGCCAGCTGGTGTTGACGCCGAAATTAAAATGTAAATAGCATCTCGCTCTTTGCGCAAGAAAAGACTCTACGAGCACTGAGGGGGTCTTTTCTTTTTCTATGAGACAGAATAGCAGTTATAGAGCCACGAAACAGGGAAGTACGACGCTTATGATATACTTGAGTTATGGCTTCACGGCAGCACAAACAACGCACATACGCCCGCAACCGTGTATTTAGCCGGCGCGGCAACGAAAAGTTCGAACCTGACGGCGTCTATTTGCTAAAACTAGTCACGGTAACGATTGCTGGCACATTGTGGCTAAAATTCAAAGCGCCGCTAAACATCGGTAACTTAGCGCTATCAGCCTTTCCGCTGGGGCTAATTGGCGGAGCACTGGCCGTTTACCTCTGGGAAAAGCGCCCAGGCAACCGGCACATATGGTACGCGATTTTGCTGATCGTAGCTATTGTGTCATATTTCTTGCCAGCGGGAATCTTACTTTGATAGCCGACAAAAGTTTGTACTTAAATAACTCTAAATTTTTAGCGCTTCGTCTGTACATGAATACAGCATGGTATAATGGAATTCAGGAGGGCGCATGGCACTAACTAATGACGACAAGCAATGGATTAAAGAAGCAATTGTTGAAGGCGTTAACGGAGCGTTGGAGACAATTGTACTACCGCGATTTGACGCAGTTGAAGCAGATATATCGGAATTGAAAAGAGATGTCTCTGGGCTGAAAGAGGATGTCTCTGGACTGAAAGAGGATGTCTCTGGACTGAAAGAGGATGTCTCTAGTTTGAAAAGCGACATGCGCGAGGTCAAAAGCCGGCTCGACAGTGTTGAGAGTGATATTCGCGAAGTCAAGGATCGACTTAACGGTGTTGAAAGCGAGATGCGCGAGTTCAAAAATCGACTCGGGCGAGTTGAAGGTGAGCTGCAGGCACTTACTAACGATATTGAAGAAATATACGACGTTATTTATGGCAAGCCGAACAAAACCCTGATGAGCGCCAGCTTTTCCAAGATGTCGTCAAAAGAAAAGCTGCTAGTCATTAACGAAGAATTGTTAAAAATAGCGAAAGATACGGGCGTTGTTTTGCCGCGCTAAAAAGCGATCGTATA
>CAUSEX010000004.1:0-50154 GCA_963531145.1 uncultured Candidatus Saccharibacteria bacterium | reverse complement strand
AAGGAAAAAATCTATTCAAAGAATCTTTTGAATGAATATGCCGGTAAAATAAAAGAGTATTGCAATTAGATAATTCCCAACTTGTTAACACCCAATAAGCAGTTAATCATGGGTATTGGAAAGACAGAATATACGGTAGGTGAGATGGTATCAGCCATTTGGCGTTCAGGTGTAGTATAATTACTTTCATGTCAAAAACCACCAACGGACATATCATCACGCAGAATTTAGATGGCACGGACCATCTGGATTGTTTGTATCGCATCTCGCTCAAAGCCTTGATTTACAACGACGCTGGGCAGATTTTGGTCGTCAAGGAGATTGATCGGACGTATTGGGATTTGCCGGGCGGAGGTATGGATTGATTTATATGCGCATCTCTGCTAGTATAATACATACAGCACCTCGACTTGGGTTCGTCCCCGTCGAGGTTTTGGTATAATAAGGTGTATGAAGAGGGTATATGTTGATGGTCAAAATTTTTTGTATAAAGCTGCCGAGGTTTTGATTGAGCATGGCAAAATATCCTCAAAGGACGAACTAACGAAGATAGATATTAGGTCGCTTGTCGAAAATATCGTTGGTGTCGGTGTGGAAATTGTATTTTACGGTGCTAAGGTGCAGGTTCGTAGGGATCTTGATGATTCAATTCTAGAGAAAACAACGCGTTTTTCGGATGTGGCGCGACGATTAAGAAACACCTTGAAAAATCAAGAAATTACCTTTAATGAAGTCGGTAAATTAAAAGTGCGCGACAGTGATGTGTGTCATAATTGTCAGCATAGAGATTTGCGTATGCAAGAAAAGGGTGTTGATGTTGGTATTGCGGTGGATATTGTTGTTGATTCATTAAGCGGACGGGTTGATGAGGTTATACTGGTAAGCTCAGACACTGATTTGCTGCCAGCTATCCAGGTTGCGAAAGCTCGGGGTGTAAAAGTTACGTATATTGGCTTTAGCGATAAAATGACAAGAGCTATTATAGCAAGAGCTGATGCTAGCGAAGTAATTCGCAACCAAGAAATTATTGATGCGTTTGATGTATATAATAATATGCAATAAATAGCGCATATATCGTTGGCAGATTTGTTTTTGCGGCGTAGAATAATAGCTATATGACAAAAATACTCGCAATAATCTCCACCCACGGCACCGAATTTCGTGGCTTATGAAGTACCAAATTCGTATTTGAACGATGATCTGTATGAGCAAATATACACCGATATAGAACGATATCTGGATGGGAAGATTGTTGACCAAGAGCGAACTTTTTATAAAATGACGGGGAAGATTTTACCCGAGGAAGAAAAGAGCATAACTAGTCTTGAAAACTTTGTTTATAACGATGAGCTGCAGGCCGTTCCGGCGTTCCTTGGTGAGGAAGCATATAAGCAAGACGGTACTTACGCTGGGTTTAGGCTAAAAGTGTTATAATTGTCCCTATGACAAAACTTACCAACGGGCATCTCGTAACGCAAGATTCAGTCGGAGTGACTCGCCACGATTACCTCTACCGAATTTCGCTCAAAGCTCTCATCTATAACGATGCTGGGCAAATATTGGTCGTTAAAGAAATTAATCGGACGTACTGGGATTTACCGGGCGGCGGCATGGACTATGATGAGACTGTTGAATCGTCGCTGAAGCGCGAGTTGTACGAAGAAGTTGGCTATAAAGGCGATTTGCGCTACCAGCTTTTTGATGCGTCGGAACAGATGTACATTGAGCGGATTGATGCTAATCAAATCTGTTTTTATTGTCGCGTCTGGCCGGAGAATTTTGATTTTATACCAGGTGAAGAGGGTGATGAAATAATGTTTATTAATCCTGAGGAATTATTGCTTCAGAAGAGCGAGGTTGACGCGCCAGCTCGAGCCTATGGGGCGCATATGAAATGGCAGGACTGCATAGCGAAATCGTGCGGTAAATATTGATTTGGTTTCGCTAATATTGCAATAAAATTATAATTTTGTTATAATATCTGCATGACAATCACTACAATTCAAAAAGTTATCAAGATTGGTTCGAGCCGCGGCGTGACGCTGCCGGCGCGGGATTTGCGGGCGCTGGGGATTCGCGATGGCGACGAGGTGCGATTAACGGTTGAGCAGGTAAAGCCAATTGAGCAAGCAAATAAGCCGTCGCTTCGTCAGGATTACGATGATTTCAAAAAGCAGTACGGCGAAACGCTGAAAAACTTGGCAGACCGATGATTCGCTATCTGGAGATTGACGAAATTCTAGAGCTGCATTTTTGGATAATTGAGGATTTTGGCGGCTCGCATGGCGTACGCGATCAACTGGGGCTAAAGTCGCTGGTGGCGGCGCCGCGAACAATTGTTTTTGGTGAGGAGCAATATGTGTCAGTTCACGAAAAGGCGGCGGTTTATTTGCGTAATTGCATAGCAGACCACATCTTTACCGATGGCAATAAGCGTACAGCGGTGACGATTACTGGCATCTTTTTGGCGAGAAACGGCTGGAGAATGACTGCGGCGGCTGTTGAATTAGAAGATTTCGCTGTCCGCGTCGCGACCGATCATCTCGATATTGATGCGATTGCTGATTGGCTGGAGCGTCATTCGCGGGACGTATCGATGGTTTGATAACAAGGAGTTTTAGTGGTAAGTAGGGTTTCTATGAGGTTTCTTGCCGCCTGACAGAGATGATATACTAAAGCTTATGACTACTATCTATATCGCTCGCCACGGCCAGAATGAAGACAATGTGCGCGGGATTTTGAACGGCCATCGCGACCTCCCGCTGACCGATTTGGGACGCCAGCAAGCGTGGCAATTGGCGCGTCACATCAAGGATAGGGAACTAGTTTTTGACGCGGTGTATGCATCGCCGCTTGGTCGAGCTTTCGAGACGGCAGCGATTGTAGCGGCGGCGCTGGGTCTTGCCGAGCCGATAGTTCACAACGATTTAATCGAGCGTGATTTTGGCATTATGACTGGTAAGCCGGTCGCTGATATTGAGGAAATTTGTGCGCCGGACATCATCAAAGCAGAAAACGTGACCTATTTTTTGCATCCTGACGGCGCTGAGACTTTTCCTGAGTTATTGGCTCGCGGCCAGCGGGTGCTTGATTTCATGGCGCGTCAACATCCAGATCAAACGGTGTTGTTGGCTTGCCATGGCGATATTGGCAAAATGATATATGCTGCGGCAACCAGCACACCATGGCGGCAGGTCTTAACCGATTTTTATTTTGGCAATACGGATATTATCGGTCCAGTGGACGTACTCTAAACGTGATATCATTCATATATGAGAGAAATTGAGATAAAAGTTAGATTGCAAGATAAAGAAGGGCTGTTGGCCGCGCTGGCGGGTAAAGGCGTTGCTCTTGGCGAGCCGGTGCATCAACGTGATCAAGTATTTGGTCTGCCAGGAGAAGTTGGCGGCGACGGCAACACAGTGCCTTGGCTGCGGGTGCGCACCGAAACACGCGGACAGGATGAAAATGAGACGAAGCGGACGTTATTTACTTTAAAACGATCAGTGACTGGCCAGCTGGATAGTATTGAGCGCGAAACGGAAGTTGGCGACCCAGACATCATGATCGCTATCGTTAAGGAGCTAGGTCTCGTGCCGTTTTCGGACTTGTCGAAGACTCGCCAGACTGGCAAACTGAATGATATAGAAGTATGTATCGACTCGGTGGAAGGCCTGGGCGACTTCATGGAACTAGAGCGATTAGCTGACGAGAATGCCGATCCTGCCGCGATAACCGATGATCTGTGGCGCATTATGGCGGAACTGGGCGTCAGCCATCAAGATGAGGTGACTGACGGTTATGATATTTTGATGAAAAAGTTGAGGGCATAGCGATGACCGAACGTGTTTTGCCGAAAGGTGCTCGTCTGATTCCTCAGAAAGCAGATTGTGTTTTTAGAGGTGAGATTTACGAAGTACATCAATGGCTGCAAAAGATGCCTGATGGCAGCGTAAAAACTTTTGAAATGCTGCGCCGTCCAGATACTGTGATGGTCATTGCGCTCGACGAGGCTGGCGATGTTCTAGTAATCGACGAAAAGCAGCCAGGCGGGATTATCCGCAATAACCATTTGCCAGTCGGCCGGGTTGACTCTAGCGACGAGTCGGTATTAGTAGCGGCACAGCGCGAACTGAGAGAAGAAACAGGCTGTACTTTTGCTAATTGGAGACTGCTTGATGTCGTGCAGATGGATAAGAAAATTGAGTGGTTTACCTATTTGTTCCTGGCTACAGGGGGAGTGTTGCATCGAGCAGCGCAGCATCTTGATGCTGGCGAAGATATTACGGTTAAATCAGCACCCTTGGCAGAAGTGCTGCATCAAGACAACGTGCTCCGGTATTTTCCGTGGCTTCGCGATGTTGAGTCGGCTGAAGATTTAACGCCTCGCGATTTTTGAAGTTAGCTACTGATTGAAAGTAGCTATTGAGCGTAAAAAGCGTTATACTAAGGGTTATGACAAAACCTTTTCTTCTTTTACAATCCCGTCCCGAGGACGAAGCGTCTGACGACGAATATGCAGCTTTTTTGAAATTTGGCGGTTTGCAGCCGGAGCAGTTGCAGCGTTTGCGGCTTGACCGCGGCGAGTTCTCGCCAGTTAATTTGGATGATTATAGCGGTATTTTTATGGGCGGCGGGCCGGCTAATTTTGCTTATCCGCCAGAGGAAAAATCGCCGGAACAATTGCAGTTTGAAGATTATATCATGCCGCTGCTTCGCCGGATTGCAGCTGAGGATAAGCCGTTTTTGGGCGCTTGTTTGGGTGTCGGCGCGCTGGTGACGGCGCTGGGCGGCCGGACGGACTTTGACCACGGCGAGCCGGTTTGCGCGGTGGATATACATTTGACGCCGGAAGCGCAGGACGATCCGCTGCTGGCTGGCTTGCCAGCTAGTTTTCGCGGCTTCGTCGGGCATAAAGAGGGGACAGACACGGCGCCGCCGAACAGCGTGGTGCTAGCACGTTCTGAGACCTGCATACAGTTGCTGCGCGCTGGGAAAAATGTTTATGCGGCGCAATTCCATCCCGAGCTTGATGCTGACGGCTTGGCGCTGCGGATTAATATTTATAAGCATGCTGGCTATTTCGCGCCAGAGGAAGCTCAAGATCTGATCGATGCGGCGTACCGCGAATCGGAATTGGTAACCGAACCAGTCAAGATATTGCGGCGGTTCGTTGAAAAATACGCGGAATAGTTTGACGCTTTCTGGCTAGACTGCGGAATTTCGTTATTAGCAAAAGGCCTCGGGTAATCCCGAGGCCTTTTGACGGCCAAAGCTGAGAAAGGCTTACTCTTTCTTCTTGCCGCGTGATTTGACGGTAATTTTCTTTGGCTCTGGCGCTGGCGTGACTGGCACGGTGACTTTCAGGACGCCGTCGTCCAGGTGTGCTTCGATAGCGTCGGCGTCGGCGCGCTCTGGCAGCTGGACACTGCGGTAGAAGCTGCTGCTCGACTCGCGTACGACGTACTTCTTTTCTTTATCTTCTTCTTTCTCGTGCCGTTGGGCTTGGATAACCAAGTTGCCGTTTTCGACAGAAATATTGACGTCGTCTTCATCGAATTTCGGCAGGTGAACCTCGACGACTAGCGCGTTATCTTTCATGTAAACATCAGTGGTAGGCAAGCCGACCGAGCGCACTTGGCGCGGCATCCAGTTGTCGTCATTAAAGAAATGGCGCTGCAGGGCATCCATTTCGGCAAACGGGTCGAATCGAACGAGTTTACTCATTTGTATTACTCCTTTCGTTTATGATTTGGCGAGCTTTTGCTCTACATTTTATTGTAATTGGTTGGCACTCGCGTGTCAAGAGTGCCAAACATAAGTAGAATAACAGTAGTCTAGCGTGCCTCGAAGATTTCCCTGATTTTTCCACGGCAGTACATACGCTATATATAGTGGCACTATATATAGCGTATGTGTAGCTTTGTCTAAATACTGTACAATAGATGTATGGGATGGTTGCGTGATTTAATTTTTGGCGAGCCGGATGGTGATGACGAATATCTGGCGCGTCTTAATAATAATGATATGGTCTCGCCGCAAGATAATCGCGGCAGTAGGGACGAAAATAACTTCGATAAAGACACTTCAGGGGTTGCTGCAGATACTAGGAAGTCAGACAGTAAGCCTCAGCCCGATCAATATCACTCGGCCAACGGGCAAAAAGTGATTCCCGAGATAGAAGTTGAGCGCACCGAGGCGCATCCGTCGGGCGATAATAAGTACCTCGAGTTGTGGGCTCATATTCGCAACCACGCGAGCTTTGACGTGGAGCTTGATAAATATGAGATATTAGGGCAGCGAGGCGACTTGAATAAATTTCTCAAACCGGGTGAGATTTTTGAGCTGCGTTTGTATGGCGGGCCTATGCCGCAGAGCGATTCAGTGCGCAAAATGTATGTTCAGTACAAGATTGTTGGTACGGGCGACTATTTTCAGGCTGATCACATGATAGAGTATAAATATGAACAAGATAATCGCGGCAACAAGTGGTATATGCCAGACGAGCTGAAGCTGCTGCGGCCAGTCCGCGATATCTAGAAAGCAGGAAAGAAGTGAGAGTATTTTTTACAGACGGTAGTGCTAGCCCAAATCCGGGTCCAGGCGGTTACGCGGTAATTGAAAACGGCCAGCCGGTAGCTTTGGGCAGCGAAGACGGCCAGACGACGAATATTCGTATGGAGGGCATGGCGCTGATTGCAGCGATGGAGCTAGCTGGCGATGAGCCGTGCGAAATTCATAGCGATAGCGAATTTTGGATCAATGTGTTAACCAAGTGGGTGCCAGGCTGGGCTGCTAAAGGTTGGCGTAAAAAAGGCGGCGAAATTAAGAATCTTGATCTCGTGCAGCAAGCTTACACGCTTTACAAATCGACGCAGCCGAAGCTGGTTTGGGTACGCGGCCACGTCGGCCACGAGCAGAACGAGCTAGCGGATGAGTGGGCGAACAAAGCGCGGGCTGGCGTTCGTCTATAGCGAGAGCCTTGGCTGTTTTACTGTCGATCTAGATTTGGCGGGGTGAGGCGTGTTATAATGAACTTGTTAATAATTTAATATCCAGAGTGCGACGAGGGACTGGCCTGATGACTCGCCGGCAACCTGCTTTTGCAGCAAGGTGCTAATTCCAGCCTGCTTGACCAGGAGAGATATTGTCTTTGCGGCTCCTTTCTTGGCCTTGTAGCGGGGCAGATAGAAAGGAGTTTTTATGTCTGTAGAATCTAATAATCAAGCAGTATATCGTACGGCCGAGAGCGTTTCGCCGAAACATCCGGACAAGATTTGCGACCAAATCAGCGACGCTATTCTGGACGCGTATCTTGCCAAAGACCCGCAAGCCCGGGTGGCGATTGAGGCTTGCGGCGGCCATGGCGCACTGTTTCTGACCGGCGAAGTATCGTCGAGCGAGCTAGTTGACGTCAAGCAGATTGCGCGGCGGCTGGCTGGCGACGACGTGGAAATTATTGAGCGGATTGCACGCCAGAGCCCAGAGATTGCCCAGGGCGTGGACGCGGGCGGTGCTGGCGATCAAGGGGTAATGATTGGTTATGCTTGCGCTGAGACACCAGAATTGTTACCGCTAGAGTATGCTTTGGCGCGGGCCTTGAATCGCTTTTTGTATGAGAAGTGGCCTTATGACGGCAAAACGCAGGTGACTACCTATGGCGGCCAGATTGCGGCGATTGTCGCTAGCTTCCAGAATGCGCCGCACGACGAGCTGGCGGCTGCAGTGCGGCAGTGGTTTGCGCAGCAAAAATATGTGGCAGGTGATTTTGATGGCATTTCTCTGCATATAAATCCGGCAGGCGATTGGCAAATTGGCGGTTTCGCGGCGGACGCTGGTTTGACCGGGCGCAAATTAGCAGTTGATAATTATGGCCCGCGGATTCCGCTAGGCGGCGGGGCGTTTAGCGGCAAGGACGCCACTAAGGTCGATCGCAGCGGTGCCTATATGGCGCGGCGGGTCGCAGTTGATTATCTTAAAAAGTTTGCAGCTCAGGAAGTGTTGGTGCGCTTGGCGTACGCAATCGGCCATGACCAACCAGTTGAGGCTACAGCGGTAGTTGACGGCGTTGAGAAGCCAATCGCCGGCTATGATCTCAGTCCAGCGGGTATTATTGATACGCTGCAGCTAGCTCGTCCGCAATACGAACCAACAGCGCGCTACGGTCATTTTGGTAACGGCTTTGCTTGGGATAAGTAGTCCCGCGCCTTAAGTTGTATAATAAGGGTAGTGAAGCAAGATTTAGCCTTAGAAATATTATTGAGCGGTGAAAGCGCACTGCTGACCGGCCCGGCAGGAACGGGCAAGACTTTCGTGCTGAATCAATTCATCAACTTGAGCAAGGCTAGCGGCAAGTACGTCTCGGTGACGGCGACGACCGGGCTAGCGGCGACGCATCTGGGCGGCGCGACAATCCATGCCTGGTCAGGGATTGGCGTCAGCGACCGCCTGCCGAATGGTTTTGCCGAGCATGTTAGCAAGACTCGCCGCGAAATTATCGAAAAAACCGATGTCTTGATTATTGATGAGATTAGCATGTTGCACGATTACCGCTTGGACATGGTTGACGAAGTTTGCCGTTTAGTACGCAAGAGAGTCGACGAGCCGTTCGGCGGCATTCAAGTGGTACTGTCTGGCGATTTCTTTCAGTTGCCACCGGTTAATCGGTCAGAAAGCCGCGAGGGCGGGTTCGTAGTGAATTCATCGGCGTGGCGCGAGCTTGACCCGACGGTATTGTATCTGAGCGAGCAGTTTCGCCAGCGCGACGGCGATACGCTGCTAGAAATCTTGACGGCGATGCGGGCTGGCGATTTGCGCCGCCGCCACGCTGAGCAGCTGTTAGAGCGGACCGAATATCAACCGCCAGCCGGAGCAGATCTGACAGAATTGCATACTGTGAATGTTGACGTCGATAGAATTAATCAAGCTAGGCTGGCTGAATTGCCAGGCGACGAGGTGTTGTATCAGCGCCATACTACTGGTAGTAACAACTACGTTGATAATTTGCAGCGCAGCGTACTAGCGCCAGAGGTACTAACGCTTAAAATAGGTGCGCTGGTGATGGCGGTCAAAAACGATCAGGCGCGGCGTTATGCTAATGGCAGTATCGGCATGGTGGTCGATTTCGAGCCAGCGACGGATTATCCGGTAGTGGAGTTTCGTAATGGCCGGACGGTGACTATGCAGCCTGATACTTGGGAGTTGCGCGATGGGACGCGCAAACGAGCTAGCATTAGCCAAGTTCCGCTGCGTTTAGCGTGGGCGATTACTGTCCATAAGAGCCAGGGCATGACGCTGGATAGTGCGCGAATTGACCTGCGCAAAGCCTTTGTGCCGGGCATGGGCTATGTGGCGCTTAGCCGGGTGCGCGATATTGATAATTTGTATTTGACGGGTATTAACCGCATGGCTTTGCAGATGAGCGACGAAGCCTATGCTATTGACAAGCAGCTGCGCGCGCGGGCGGCAGATGATGCTAAAAAGTTCGCGCACTTACAGCCAAAAGCTGACAAACGCGCAGCTGGCGAGCTTAAATCCGCCAAAAAAGCGAACAGTACTAATTCTAGCTGGTCGGCTAAAATTGCTAAAATGCGCCAGACTTATCCTAATGCTTATAAACCATGGATTAAGGCTGATGACGATGAATTGCGCCAAATGTTCATTAACGGCGAAAGTATTGCTGCGATGAGCCAGAAACTCGGCCGCCATCACGGTTCGATCAAAATGCGCTTGCAAAAACATTTTGGCGAGGATTCGGTGCAATAATTAAGTATAAGATGCTTGAAGAACGGCACGCTTATCTCTAGGCTGTGTAGAATCAATGCGCCATAGTTCACTATCAACCAACAGGTTTGTGAAAGCATGATATTCGGCAGTATCTTTGTTGTGTTCTGTTTCCAGTGAAATAACTGCATTGGTTGGTATGGCTTTTGTTTTTCGGGCGTGTTCAAGAGCTGCTGCGTTTAGAAGTGCCTGTTGTAGACAGATACCTTTCTTCATATCAATAAAATAGCCTAAACCTCTTGGAACAATTGGCTCATGACTCTGATAGTCTTCTTGATATAACCCGATTACAGCTTCAGAATCATAACTTAGTACATGTCTAACTACTGACGCTAGTCCAGTTAGCCCTTCTTTCCTGGTTTCAGGGCAAGCTATACGATTGTAGGCTGGACTGAGTTTGTTGACAAAATTGCGTAAGGCGGTATCACGAACTGTGTCAACTATTATGGCGGTCTTTGATCCTATATCAATGCTTGCTCCTTGATCGATAGGGGTAGATGGTCCAATTACATAATAATCATGACCGCAAAGGCTGACGGTTGCCCTTTCTTGTTCATATGATGCAATCAGTCCGCGTGCGCCAAGAGTTTTAATTAGTGTTTCGTATCGGGATAAACTTTCAGGAGAGTGTAACTTATCGTGGGTAACCATACCTATATTATAGCATAAACGTAATAAAAAAGCAATAGATAGCATTAATCCAACTATCTCTGCAACAAATCGAATTGTAAAATTTTCGTAAAAATAGTCTAAAATCTAAGAAAGACTAAGTTTTATAGTTTATGATACGGGGAAATCCTTGCTTTAGATGAAATGCAACTTATTGTAGTAAAATAGGTATCATGAATGCTAATCAATCAACACCAACCTATGAACAAGTGTCCGAGCCAACTGATATTTTCCTCTGGGCGAACCAAGCTGATGCGCATAAGGACGAGCTCGAAATCGACTTATTTCTATTTACTAAGGGCTACACTGTCTACGCCACTAATTACGCCAAGGAGCTCAAGGCGCAGCTCAAGGTATTATTCCTTTACGACATGATTAGCCAGGTACAGACTGGCGCTGCTACTGGCATGACAGTGCGCGACTTTGAAGCAGCCGCTGCTGAGGATAATGTGCTGGAGCGGACTACTCTGGATCGAGTGGATCATGCGCAAGAGGTGATTGAGCAGATTCGCTACGGTGAGGAAACGCTAGAGGTGTTCCGCGAAGGCGACCATGAGTTCAAGAAGGTCAAGGGAATCGTAGCGCGTTTCAGCCGCCAGGGGGCCGAGTCGTTTTTCGTGGCTAAGATTTTACCGCAGTCACAAGTGCTTAAAGGCGCAACCGCTTGGATGTATAACGGCGATTCGTTTCAACCGTTCAGTGCTGATGTCGGCCTAAAAATTACGCCAGATAATCAAGTGTTGATTGCAGGCGGTGATATCTTTGCCTTTAACGAGTCGAAATTCATTCGTTTGTTTGGCTACGACGCTAAGCAGTTCGCTGTTGCCGAAGAAAAAATTGCTGAAATCGAGAAAAATTTCAAGTTAAAATTCCCTGAAGGTATGACTTTTGATGCGTTAGTGCGCGATACTAAGTCGCTAGTAACTAAGCTGCAGAAAGTTGAAATTGGCCTGGTGACGCAAGAGCAGGTTATTGAGCAGGCCGACGAAATGGGCCTAGAACTGATGACTGACGACGCTACTGGCCAGATTATCATTATGGATGCCAAGGATGCGGCTAAATTCGTTAACTTGCTAAATGATGACTATATGACTAGCGATATGACTGGTATCAAATACGAATTAAAAGGCAAGAAGGAACTGCGCGGCGACAGCGGAGTGAATACGCCAGAAGGGGAATGATGAGCGAAGAACATGGCGACAGCGGAGCAAAAATTGTAGTTATCGGAGGCGGCACTGGCAGCTTCACGCTGCTAACAGGTCTCAAAAAATACGTGTCTGATTTGACAGCGCTGGTCAATATGGCAGATGATGGCGGATCAACGGGACAGCTGCGCGACGAGCTGGGCGTGCTGCCGCCGGGCGATGTGCGGCAGTGCTTAGTAGCACTGAGCGATAGTCCGCGGGTGCGCGATTTGTTTAATTATCGTTTCGATGATGGTAGTTTGAAGGGGCATGCTTTCGGTAATCTGTTTTTGACAGCGCTCGAGAAAATGACCGGTAGCTTTGGCGAGGCAGTGCAGCTGGCTAGCCAAGTTCTCAATATTCAAGGCAGGGTAATTCCGACAACTTTAACCGATATTACGCTGTGTGTCGAGAGCGCTTCGGGCGAGCCGATCAAAGGGCAATTCAAAATCGCGCATGCCGATATCGCCAAACGGCCAAAAGTGTGGCTGGAGCCAGAGGCAGTGGCGCATCCAGCGGCCGTTCAAGCAATTTTGGAAGCTGATATGGTGGTGATTGCACCGGGCAACCTGTATGGCAGTTTAGCGCCGGCGCTGGTAATTGGCGAAATTCAGGAAGCATTGGCAGCGACGCGGGCGAAATGTGTTTTTGTTTGTAATCTAGTAACCAAACCTGGCCCGACGGATGGTTTGAGCGTGGCAGATTTTGCCAGCGAAATTGAGCGTTTGGCTGGTAGCGAGTTTCTAGACTATGTCGTCTTCAATACCGACGAACCATCGAGAGAGTTGATGGCGAAGTATGCTCATGACGGCGAACATACGGTGCAATATGATATTAGCGAACTTAAACGCCAACATTATGAGTTTCGCGGGGCTGGTATCCTAGCTAAAAATATATGGGCGGGCGCGCAATCAAGCGACCCGATTGCCGCAGTGCGCAGTTTTATCCGGCATGATCCAGATGCGGTGGCGCGCCAGCTGATGCGGATATATTTTGCATAAGCAGCATTTTCTGTCATGGCTGACCTCTATAGACGCTAGATATAGCGTCTATTTGCTTGTATAAACGCTATAGTTTTCCACGTTTTTGTGGAAAAGTAAAGAAGTTATCATTTTTAGTAAAAAAGGTATTGCACAAGCATGATGAAACGTTGTATGATAAAGCCAGTGGCAAGGCAAGAGATGAAATCTCGAGTCAAAACAAACACCACCGCGTAAAATAACAAAGAAAGTAGGGTAGTCATGACTGACGCAGCTATTAGCCAATCTATGTACGGTAGGGCGGGCGTCTTGGTTTGCGTACCTGATGCTTACGTATCGCGGGCGACGCTGTCTTTGGGCGCGTAGCCGTATAGTTTGTGGTACTTTTACAATTCGAAGTTGGACATCCTCGAGATCAACAACCTGATAGTGAGCAGTGGAATATCGACCCACGCTAAAATTGTCGAAAGTTCTTTCCTCTAACACAACACCTCCCAAAAACTCCACCTCACACACAAGTCTCTCAAAGGTATGCTAAATACGATATGAGTTGTTTGACAGCTCTTGATTTTAAGCATACTTGACTAAACTAAAACAAACACACCTATGCGAAAACAAACAGCTCGCTATCAGATTGGTGATCTCGAGTCCCTCGCCAGACCATATGGTATGATGGGGGAATGAGTATTAAAGAACATCCACCACTTCATGTTCCGGTATTACTTGATGACGTTGTGCGGTTGCTTGATCCTAAAGATGGCGAGAGTTATCTCGACCTGACGGCTGGATACGGCGGACACGCGGGCGCCATTGTCGAACGAACGCATAATTATCGCGGAATGACTTTGGTCGATCGCGATGAATTTGCACAAGCAAACCTAGCGGCATTTGTCGGCAAAGGGGCAGAGTTAATACACGCTGATTTTGTCAGCGCTGCCCGGCAGTTGATTGCTATAGGTAAGCGGTTTGATATGATATTGATTGATTTGGGGGTGTCGTCACCACAGCTTGATAGGGCTGAGCGAGGATTTTCATTTTCGCATAGCGGTCCGCTGGATATGCGGATGGATCGGCGGCAAGCTTTAACTGCAGAGCAGGTGGTTAACACCTATTCGCAGGGCGAGCTGGAGCGGATTATTCGCGATTACGGCGAAGAGCGGCCAAATATTGCGCGGCGTTATGCTGCTGCGATTATTAAGGCTAGACCGCTGGCGACAACTGAAGATTTAGCATCGGCTATCTTGAGGGCGCACGTCGGACGGCGCCAGCGAACGCATCCGGCGACACGTACTTTTCAGGCGATTCGGATTTTTGTAAACGATGAGCTTGAGCAAGTACGAGCAATTATGCCATTATTGCCCGAGCTGTTGTCGCAGGGCGGGCGAGTCGGTGTAATTAGCTTTCATAGCCTGGAGGATCGTATCGTTAAGCAATACTTTGCCGAACAGGCCAAGAACGGCTACGAGGCGGAACTTCGTATCATTACGAAGCATCCTGTCGATGGAGCCACTAAAGATGTTCACAATCCGCGCTCGCGAAGTGCTAAACTTCGTGTCGCTGTGAAAATATAAAAACAGAAAGGAAGATGTAGCATGACTCGCCGCATCCAAGTACAAGTCCAAGCCGACGTTCAGCATGACATCACTGTCGTGCGCCGCGCCGCTTAGGCAAAAATAACACAACTCATAGGGCAGAGGGGCGTAATTTTCGTTTTTCTCCTAACGTTCCTCTGGCTTTTGAGTGTCAAAATAAATAACAAAAACGAATCCACCACATGTCATATTCACGAACTACACAATTTAATAGCCGGCGCCAAGGTAATTATGGGCGCAACCGCAATACAGTTGCTTTTGCATCGGCTATCAAACTCGGCCCGATTTCTAACGCGATTATTATTGCACTTCTCCTGACGCTGCTAGGTCTGCTATACTTAACACAAGCGGGGAGTGTTTCGGGCTATGATTATGAGTCAAATGACGTCAGTAATAAAATTTCGACGTTGACCGAGCAGAAGAGCGATTTGGCGGTTGAGAATGCTCGCCTAACAGCTCTACAATCAGTTAAAGACAGCAGCGTTGCTCAAAGGATGGCTACCCCGGCTGATACTCAGTATGTAAGCAAATAGGAGTTCTAAGATCATGAGTGTATCGCCAACTCGTTTTATTGGACGCTCGAGAGTTGGCTTTTTGTTTAGTATAGTGTTGGTCGTCTCGGCCATTTTTGTAGTGCAGCTTTTCGTAGTGCAGGTAGTGCGGCATGATTACTATGTAACACAGGCTGATAATGAACAGATTAAGAAGTTCACGCTCAAAGCGCAGCGCGGCGAAATTTACGCTATGGACGGCAGCGACCCAAAGCCGCTGGTGATGAACGAGACGGTCTATAAAGTTTGGGCAGATCCAACACAAGTATCTGATAAGCAGGCGGTGGTAGATACGCTGAATAGCATCGCTGGCGGCAACGTAGTTGATGGTTTCGCGGCGCTGATCGACAAAAAACCTAGCCGCTACCAAATTTTGACGAAATATATTACGCGGACGCAGGCTGAATTAATTAAGAAGAAAAAGCTAGCGGGTATCGGTTTCGAAGTTGGAACGCACCGGGTCTATCCTGAAGGACGATTGGCCAGCCAGGTTTTGGGTTTTGTTAATCACGAGGGTAAAGGAGTATATGGCTTCGAGCAAGCTAATAACCAAACTCTGTCTGGGCGCGACGGTATGCTCAAAACGGTGACGGACGCTCGCGACGTACCGCTGACAATTGGTGATAAGAATGTCCGCCAGCCGGCAGTAAATGGACGGAGTATTGTTTTGACGATTGATCGTAATATCCAGACACAAGTCGAATCAGCGCTTGAGGCTGGTGCTAAGCGTAGTAAAGCCACTAGAGCAAGCGCTATCGTCATGGAGCCAAGTACTGGCAAAGTGCTGGCAATGGCTAATATGCCGACGTATGATCCGTCGAATATCAATACTTCTGACGTGTCGGTCTTTAACAACGATACGATTTCACATCCGTACGAAGCGGGCTCTGATGTCAAGACTTTCACGGTAGCGACCGGAATCGACAAAGGCGTTATCTCGCCGCAGAGTACTTACAACAATACTGGCAAAATCAAGGTTGAAGATATCACGATCAATAACGCTTCTAAAAACAGCTTCTTGAACGGCGACATCACTATGCAGACAGCGCTGAACTGGTCGCTGAATACTGGTATGGTAACGATTGCGCAGCGGCTGGGAAACGGTTCTTATATTACTCGCGGCGCGCGTGATACAATTTATGATTACTTTTATAATCGTTTCCGGCTGGGGCAGCTGACTGGTATTGAGCTGGCGAATGAGGCGGGCGGCACAGTTATTTCGCCAGCACAGCAAGAAGGTAATGCCGTGCGTTACAGTAATATGGTGTTTGGTCAGGGTATGAATGTGACAATGCTGCAGGTGGCAAGTGGTTTTTGTTCGGTAGTTAATGGCGGCGTATATCACGCGCCAACGATTATTAACGGCACAATGGGCGATGGCGGCAAGTTCGCGGTTACGGCGGCGAAGACCAGCGTTCGTGCTATCAGCGAAGCTTCGTCGCAGACAGTGCGCGAAATGGTGCATCAGGCTCATTATGCGACATATAAGCCGCATGACGACTCGGAACGCTGGCTAGTCGGCGGCAAGACCGGTACTTCGCAGGTGATTGTTAACGGCAAGTACGATGATAACGAGACGATTGGTACCTATCTGGGTTTTGGCGGCGAATACGGTAAAATTCCACGTTACGTTATCATGGTAGAGATAGCGGCAGACGGCCGCGGTATGGGCGGCGGCTCGGATGCCAAGCCTATTTTTAATGATATATCCAACTGGATGATAAAATACTTAAAATTAGCCCCGAGAGAGTAGGGCAGGGAGTATAATGGTAATATGTCGATTGTAACTTTTGGAAACGAATTGAACTCGGTTTTTCTAATGAGCTTGATGGCGTTTCTACTGGCAATGCTGCTAACGCCAGTATATACATATTTTGCTTACAAATATAAATTCTGGAAAACACAGCGTACGGCAGCGGTAACTGGCGAAAAACTCAAGATTTTTAACTTATTACATAAGAAGAAAATCGAGCGGCATATTCCGACCATGGCGGGAATAATTGCCGTAGTGGCGATTGTGGCGGTGACGCTGGCTTTTAATCTGGATCGAGCGCAAACTTGGCTGCCATTGGCGGCGTTAGTTGGCGGCGCGGCGATTGGTCTGATTGATGATATTTTGAATGTTTTTGGCTCTAACCGCAAGGATGCTGGCTTGCGCAGCTGGGTGAAATTTGCCATGATCATCGGCGTCGGACTGGTGCTGGGCTGGTTTTTCTTCTGCAAGCTCGGCTACTCGTCGGTGCATATCCCATACGTTGGCGATTGGCAAATGGGCGCGTGGATTGTCGGATTGTTTGTGTTTGCGGTGGTAGCGACGGGTAACGCGGTCAATATAAGCGACGGCCTGGACGGCTTGGCAGGCGGTTTGCTGGTAATGTCATTTTCGGCATTTGGTGTGATTGCGCTACTGCAAGGCCATTTGAAATTAGCGGCGTTCTGCTTCACAGTGGTCGGCGCGTTGCTGAGCTATTTATGGTTCAATATCTTTCCAGCGCGGTTCTTTATGGGCGACGTTGGCAGCTTTGCTTTTGGGACGAGCTTGGGTGTGGTAGCGATGATGACCAACACGCTGTTTTTGCTGCCGATTATCGGCATATTGTTCGTGGTCGAGGCTGGGTCGAGCTTGTTGCAGATGACCAGCAAGAAATTATTCCATCGCAAGATATTTCTGTCGGCGCCGATTCATCATCATCTGGAGGCATCAGGCTGGCCAGAGGCTAAAGTGACGATGCGTTTTTGGGTGATTGCTGGCGTGGCGGCGTTTATGGGGATAGCGATGGCGATGACCGGGGGGCATATTGCTCCGTGATTGGCGCTCGGCACCGCGACAGGTACGTACAATTTACCGATGGCAAAATTCAGCGTAAACACCGGCCTGATTATTGGTTGGTGTTATGTGCGGCGTTGTTGATGCTGGTAGGAATGATAATTGTTTATTCGGTTGGGCCGCAGTATGCTAATTTGCAGAATAGTGCTTATGGCAGCGATTATTCTAGCACGTATTTCTTTTTCAAACAGCTTATGGGTATTAGCCTGGCAGTTAGTGGTTTTGTACTGTTGATATTGGTACCGTTTGATTATCTCAAGAAGTATATTTTTCAGTTAATGATAATTGGAATTGGCTTATCGTTTTTGCTCTTTCTGATTGGAAATATTATGCATATTGATGCAATAGCGCAAAATACGCTAGGCGCTTATCGCTGGTTTCACTTGGGACCAGTTAATTTTCAGCCGTCCGAGCTGCTAAAATTAGCGATGACTTTGTATATGGCGGTGTTTTTAGGTAAACGCTACCAAGAGGGTAAGATAAACGACTTGAAAGAAACAGTCTACCCAGCAGCGGCGCTGGTCGGCTTTTTGTTATTTATTGTCGTAGTGTTGCAAAAAGATATGGGTTCGGGGGTGGCGATAGCAGCGGCTGCGGCGTCGATATTTATGGTGAGTACGATAAGAATGAAAACTCTGATGCAAA
The DNA here is from genome assembly GCA_963531145.1 of uncultured Candidatus Saccharibacteria bacterium. GTDB lineage: Bacteria > Patescibacteriota > Saccharimonadia > Saccharimonadales > Saccharimonadaceae > Saccharimonas. The sequence continues at coordinate 31,923 of CAUSEX010000004.1, read as the reverse complement.
TTGCACTAGTGGGCGTGCTGTTTTTGGGGCTCACGGCAGTAACGGCGCCGCACCGGTTGGAACGGATTACGACGTTTTTCGGAGCGAGTAAATCAGCTTCGCAAGACGATAACGATTATCATATCAAAAACGCAATGATTGCGTTGGGGACAGGTGGGTTAACTGGCCGCGGTATCGGCAAGAGTATTCAATCGACAGGCTACTTGCCAGAGGCAATTAACGATTCGATTTTTGCTGTAATTGGCGAGATTTTTGGTTTTGCCGGGACGGTATTGGTAGTAGTGTTGTTTGCAGCTTTGTTGCTGCGGGTTTTGCGAGTTGCTGAATACTCGCCAGATATGACCAGGCGATTGGTAGTGGCGGGTATTTTTGGCTGGTTATTTGCGCACTTCTTCATGAATATTGCATCAATGATTCATTTAGCTCCGTTAACAGGTATAACGCTGCCGTTCTTGAGCGCTGGCGGTAGTAGTATGCTGTTTTCGGGCGCGGCTTTGGGGATTGTTTTCCAGTTATCGCGATATACTGCACATAAACCAATAGATATAGGAGGCCAAGATGCGGATATTAGCCGTAGGCGGCGGCTCGGGGGGTCACGTTACTCCAGTCGTCGCCGTGTTGCGAGAAGTTAAAAAACAGCAGCCAGATGCAGAACTACGGTTTTGGGTTGACCGCAAATTTAGCAAGCAAGCGCGCAATGTTATGGCTAGCTTTGATAGCTCGGTGCGCGTAGATGTCATTGCTAGCGGTAAATTACGCCGCTATCATAATCTTAGCATTGTGCGTCAGCTGCTACGCTTACGGACAATTGTGTGGCCAAATTTTGTTGATGCGCTAAAGGTGTGCGTGGGCTTTGTCCAGAGCTTGGTGAAACTAATCGCCTGGCGTCCAGACGTGATATTCACAAAAGGAGGCTACGTTTGCATGCCAGTCGGTTTGGCGGCACATGTGCTGCGCATTCCGCTGGTAATTCACGACTCAGACGCTCATCCAGGGTTAACTAATCGCGTATTGGCACGTTGGGCTGATCGCATTGGCACTGGCGCTCCGCTAGAGTATTATCCGTACCCCAAGGCGATTAGCCGTTACGTTGGCGTACCGATTCGCGAAGGATTCAAACCATACAGCGAGCAACAGCGCCGCGTGGTTAAGGAAAAACTAGGCTTTCCAAGTAACAGACCGTTAGTGCTGGTTACTGGCGGCGGTTTGGGTGCGGAACGGTTGAACAATGCTGTGGCAGATACTATTAGCGAACTTACACAGTTCACTAGCGTAATTTTAATAACTGGTACTGGCCAGTATGCCGAGATTAGGCGGCGATTGCCAGAGGATACAGATCAAGTTAAAGTTTACGATTTCGTTAGCAACGGTATGATTGATATGCTTGGTGCGGCTGATGTTGTGGTAGCACGAGCTGGTGCGACTACAATTCTCGAGCTGGCAGCGCTAGCCAAGCCAACGATTCTGGTGCCGAACGGCTTCTTGACCGGTGGTCATCAGATTAAAAATGCTAAGGTGTATGAAGACAAAGGCGCTGTCAAAGTCATCGACGAAATGCAAATGGAAAGAACGCCGCAGTTGCTCGTCGATGAGATAAAAAACCTTATTGATGATCCCGCAGAAGCACGGCGAATGGGGCAGGCTTTTCTGTCGTTTGCGCACCCTGGTGCTGCTAAAGATATGGCCGATATGATTCTAGATGCTGCTAATAGCCGCCGAACGAACCCTGATAGCGCTGCAAAATGATATAATTAATACCACAAGCATGTTTGGTATGAGATCGAAAAAATCTAAATCACGCCGCGCCGCACAGCCTGTGCGGCGCCGTGCTGTGGTTGATGATAACTCGCCTAGTGCGGGAACACTATTTCGGCGTAATCGTACCTTGACTGGCAGCCTCATTTCCTCGGTGCCTAGCCCTAATGAACAATCGGCTAGCTTGCAATCACCGCGCGTGCAGGCGCACAACCTGAAGCGCAAACGCCGCTCTATCCGCTTAGCGTTGATTAGCGCATTAGTGCTAATTGCTGGTTTGGGGTGGCTGCTTACTCAGATTATTGTCGAGCCGAAAGTGCAAATTGTCGGCACCAGTAACGATCCAGAAGTACAAACTGCCGCCCGCGATTATGCAGCAGCAATTCAAGATTACCTCTCTGCTAATCCCCTCGAGCGGCTGGCTGTAAATATCAATGCTAATAATCTTAGCCGAGCCATTCAAAGTAGATACCCAGAGGTGTCTAGCGTGTCGCCACCGGCCAAGGGTGCGTTCTGGTCGGCTGATTTTTCGGTTAATTTGCGCTCGCCAGTGGTTTATTGGCAGTCTGGTAACATGAAAGCTTATGTTGATAGCACAGGTGTAGTATTTGAACGTAATATCCTCGGCACGTCAGTTATCGCCGTCGAGGATCAAACTGGAATTCGTGCAAGCGTTGGCAATTCAGTAATTAGCGGCCGTTTCCTGCAGTTTATCGGTAAGGTTGTGGGACATTTCAAAGAAAACAATCTTACTGTTAATAAAATGATTCTGCCAGCTAGTACTACTCGCCAGGTGCTAGTCAGTCTCGACGGGGTGGGGTACTCGATTAAAATGACAGTTGACCGCCCAGCGGCTGGCCAAGTCGAAGATGCGGTGCGTGCCATCCGTTATTTAACGAGCAGAGGAATAACTGCAGAGTATATCGATGTGCGGGTGAGTAGGCGGGCTTTTTATAAATGAGTAAGAGGCTTTAGATAGAAGGCTACCCCTGCACTGGTGGGCTATGTTCTACTTTTGTTCTATTAAACAGCTAAATAGGCTAGGTGAAAAAACTATATTAAAATATTGAAAATGCAAAAAGTCAAATAAAGCAGGCGAGGCGGGAAAGTAGTGGGGGACAATATTTTTGAAAAAATGCAAATTTATTCTCATAGCGCTGAGATTTTTTCTGTGGATAACTTAAGTCTATAAACATGTGCTAATTACTACAATTTAAATTTCGAGTTTGTTTTCGAGTGCGTGGACTTATATCTATATAACTGCTGGTTGGCGGTATTTTTTATATAGCGAATAAATATAAAAGTAAAAGATGACTCTAGTAGCGCGGTTAAGGCTCCCCATTTTAGACCAAGATAATAAGCTGCGGCTTATATCAAGTAAAACCGTTATTTGCGAACGTATGATTAATCATCTCTGCCAACGTAGATTATAAGACGTAAAACGGACATTGTGCGACGTTAAGTCTATGTGTAAAACATGAATGAGATTGCGTCCCTTTTGTTGCTGTTTGGTTGATTCCAAAGATTTATTGCTTCACAACTTTTTAGTTATTTTATGTTTACCCCGCCTTTTATGTATGTATGAGATTCTGTCTTTGTGTACGTATTTGTTTGTATTTTGCCATCTTTATGCTAGTTTTTCTCAAACTCATTTTATTAGATTTTACTATGTATATATTTATTGTAACTACTTACATCTACAAAAATCCAAACTTTTGCGTTTGAGCCTCCTGAGCGAATCATTAAAATGTTCTATATTTGTTCTAAGCCTGTTGATTGCTGAATCAAATACAGATATAGGTAGGGGTAGCCCTTGTTGGATGACGATCGTAATTTATTTAGCAATAACTATCTATTCCTCATCGCTATCTGCTATCTTTGGATTTAATATAGCTTCAGGATGCTAATCAAAGTAATCAGAATCCATTTGCCAGACGTGGTTGTATGTATCGAGTTATTTAGCTTGGCTTTAAGACGCGTGGCAACCCTCTTGGCTGATTCATTTACTTTTTGTGCTAGCAGCTCGTCGGTAAGTAGGGTTTGCCAACAGTAGGCTCCTCACTGTCAGCGAGATGTCTCGTATCGTCTGTCATCTCTACGTCTACCATGATGAACTCCATTATCCATCTTTTTAAAAGACTATCTAAAGATAAAACCAATAACCGAGCCATGAGACCGCTCGGCTATCTATCTCCTAAACAATACCTAGAACACTACAAAACGAGCCATACAGAAGAATTATTCTCAGATGCTTGTTAAACTTACAGAGAATTCTGTCGTTATAGTTCCCTAACAATTTAGATATTGGTATAATCAAGGCAACGGAGAAGGCCCGCGAGCTGGGGTTATAGTTCCCTAACAATTTAGATATTGGTATAATAGACAAGGTTAAATTATCACCACATTTATAGTTATAGTTCCCTAACAATTTAGATATTGGTATAATAATTTTATGTAAATAATCGAGAATAAACTTGTTATAGTTCCCTAACAATTTAGATATTGGTATAATGCACTTGCTTACGAATCGAGATATCAAGCTGTTATAGTTCCCTAACAATTTAGATATTGGTATAATCACAAAACTTATTATTTGAATTAAAGGCACGTTATAGTTCCCTAACAATTTAGATATTGGTATAATACGACGCTCAATAGAGTGAAAACTCAAGCTGTTATAGTTCCCTAACAATTTAGATATTGGTATAATTAATTCCGTTACCAATCCAACAAATAAAATGTTATAGTTCCCTAACAATTTAGATATTGGTATAATAGCGGTAGCAGTTATCGAGCGTTGAACGGCGTTATAGTTCCCTAACAATTTAGATATTGGTATAATTAATTCCGTTACCAATCCAACAAACAAAATGTTATAGCTCCCTAACAATTTAGATATTGGTATAATTTCTAGTTTTAGTATAACGACCTGAACCAGGTTATAGTTCCCTAACAATTTAGATATTGGTATAATGGTGAGTAGGAACAAACCAGCTGTTGCTAGGTTATAGTTCCCTAACAATTTAGATATTGGTATAATAAAAGCTCCCGTTCGGATAGCCTCACGAGAGTTATAGTTCCCTAACAATTTAGATATTGGTATAATAACAAATCGCTGTATTAGAGCCAAACGTACGTTATAGTTCCCTAACAATTTAGATATTGGTATAATTGGTCAATTACGCTTATAGAATTAAAGAGGGTTATAGTTCCCTAACAATTTAGATATTGGTATAATAGCGGTAGCAGTTATCGAGCGTTGAACGGCGTTATAGTTCCCTAACAATTTAGATATTGGTATAATAAGGCCTGGTCGGCTTATACAAACGGCAAAGTTATAGTTCCCTAACAATTTAGATATTGGTATAATGCACAAAACATTAAAATATTACACTATAACGTTATAGTTCCCTAACAATTTAGATATTGGTATAATGTGGTGTAGCTGTTTTTCAGGGTTATTTCGGTTATAGTTCCCTAACAATTTAGATATTGGTATAATTTTTTGTGTGGACTCCTGTTTAGCGGTGAAGTTATAGTTCCCTAACAATTTAGATATTGGTATAATGAGCGTCGAGTTTAGCCAATCCTCGAACATGTTATAGTTCCCTAACAATTTAGATATTGGTATAATAATTACGCTGGACGGGGTAAGAACACCAGCGTTATAGTTCCCTAACAATTTAGATATTGGTATAATTCGGTTGCCGCCGGAGTTGCTGACGTTGGTGTTATAGTTCCCTAACAATTTAGATATTGGTATAATCCATCTCTGTCGCTGGACAAGTTTCAGCGTGTTATAGTTCCCTAACAATTTAGATATTGGTATAATTCGCCGGCTAGCGAAAGCCTACAAAGCTTTGTTATAGTTCCCTAACAATTTAGATATTGGTATAATCTCAGCTAACTTTTCTTTGCTGAACTTCTTGTTATAGTTCCCTAACAATTTAGATATTGGTATAATTTTGCTTAAATTTGATAACGATAAATAGAAGTTATAGTTCCCTAACAATTTAGATATTGGTATAATCTAGGGCGCGAGCTGCCCCTGTCTAGTTTAGTTATAGTTCCCTAACAATTTAGATATTGGTATAATACTTCTCGTAGTCAATGAGATATTTGGGTAGTTATAGTTCCCTAACAATTTAGATATTGGTATAATACTTCCTTAAATCCCCCTCTGTTATGAGGGGGATTTTTGGCTAGAAAAATGCTAGTTGGCCGGCAGGAACGGCTTTTTCCTGGATGGTTTTTTCGCCAACTATAACGTGCATATGTGTAAACTGATGTTCGGTCAAATAAAGTAGTCTTACCGATCCGCTGTCGGGTGCGTTTCGGCGGACTCGCATCATGTGCTTTTCAGCAACGTCGCGGTTTGGGCACAGTCTCGTGTATACACTATATTGCAGCATATCAAAACCGTCATCCAGCAAGAATTTGCGAAATTGCGTAGCGGCTTTGCGCTCAGCTTTAGTGTTGGTCGGCAAATCGAAAAATACCGCGACCCTCATGATTTTATATGACATCCCTTCCCTGTTAGGAGGCGATTTTTGGTAAAAGAAGCTTACGCGCCTCCTTTACCTCAATGCATTCGATAAAGCTTTCAACCGTCCGCTCAACCGCATGTTTTATAGTAAACTTCTTACCTTTCATTATAACATAATAATTTAATATGTCAATAATAAGCTTGCGATCGTGCTTGGTGAGGCTGGCGTCGCGGTCGCCGATGTGGTGCGGTGCGACGTTTTCCAAGATATATAAATCGACAGCGGCGCGGTATGGTTCGATCAAATCATCGGCTAGATTGAAACTATTGAGCTCACTGTGGTGAAAAATCCCCTGTGAAGCGACGAGCCCACGAGCGGCGATATGCCGAGCTATATGGCTGCGCACCATCGCGTAGCCATAGTTCAGCGCGGCATTGTGCCAAATTGGCTTGCGGCGTGTGGCGTCGTCGAGTAACTGGTCGAAATATATGCGAGCAGCTAGCGACTCGCGATTACTAGTGTCGCCTGATTTGACTCCGTTGATATGGGTACGCAAGGCGGCATCATCTAGTCCGATAGATTGCAAGACATCGGCTTGATTAGTAATTTTGCTGATGATAATTTGTTGCCACAGCTGCTTTTTGAGCGGCTGGCTCATGGCAAGCTGTTGACGCGAAACTTTGGCTTGGCGTGAGTGTTGTGAGTATGGTAGAAGTACACAGGCTGGTAAGTGCTTTTCGTCACAGATGACAGTCGTCGTACCCTTGGTCGCCAGTGCTGTGAGTAGATTTGCGGTTGTGGTAATACCATAGCCGTCCAGAATGAGCGAGTCGATATCCTCGATTGGTAAAGTTGCCTCGACATCTTGCGCAATTACTAGCTGGTTGTCGCGCAAGCTAAGTCTTGCAGGATTTTCGATAGCTACGACGCGCCAGGCCATTTATAGCCACCTGTAATTGTCGCCAAGGACGGAGATGTCGTAACGCTCGATGAGATTTGCAGAGCGGGGTGAAATACGGTGCCGGTTTATACCTTCTTTATTTGGGGAGGCCGCATCTATGATAGTTATTCGCCCAGATCCAGAATCGTAGGCTATATAATAACCTTCCTCAATGGTATTGCCAAAGTAACACCTCACATAATCATTCGGATACAATGAATAAACCTTAGTGAATGTTTCGTCTACATCAGTGAACCCTTTGGGTGCTGGCAGTATCTTTGTTGGTGTGGGCTTATTTTTGCCAACTTGATGGGCGTAAACTGGCACGAAGAAGTGCTCAATCTTACCTTTCTTATTTGGTTTTTGATATACATCAAGGCGCACCATAGACCCGTTGTTTACAAAAGCTTTGCTGTCATTGATATAAAAGCCACTCGGTTGCGTTGAATATACTTTGATGGTCGAAACTGGCGATAGTTTTTTGCTGTTTTTGTCAAACCTTTTATCATTTTTGTAGATAGGCTCGGCGAAAGCTTTCTCTGGATTGTTATCGTGAGCGTCTAGTCTTTCGAGTAGTTTTTTGTACAACCATTTGTCAGATTCTTTGAGTACGGAATTCTCAACGTCTTTTCGCTTAATTTTGTTTAGTGGCATTCTTACGGTTCGCTGATCGCCATCTTTAACCTTTGGTGAGCGAATAGTCTCCTTGTGTGCTTTGGCGGTGGCTTTGCGACGTGGCATACGAGAAACGAAGATCGGTTTTACGTTTAGGCGAAAATCTTCATCGTAATTATCAAGCCCACGTAGCTCATTTTGTAGTGTGGTTATATCGGTGTTGAGTGTGCGTTTCATGACTTCTTTGCCGAAATTATCCCATGGTTGCGGAAAGTACTTCGAGGATAGTACGATCGCCGCATCCTTGCGTCGCTGAGCCTTGTCAAATTCGTCTTCATCGACAATCTTTCCGGTCAGCTTGTCGGTCTTTTCTTCCATCGTTTTCGCAGCTGATAGCAGGGCGGCTATTTCACCACGTTTCGCAAATAGATTAGCTTGCCTTACTATGCTCTGGTCAATTGCCGCTACGACTGCTGCGTCTTTGGCATGGTGTAACACATCCTCAGCACGGTCCTTGGCTAGTCCCCAGCGTTTGCGTAAGTATGCTGTTGTCGTACCGTTTGGCGCAATAACACGTTGTTTTTCTTCACCTTCGGCAAAGTCAACATTCTGACGTAGATAATTTTGGATAAACCGCGTGATATATCGCGTATCGTTCAAGGCGCGCACATTCCAGCTGTCGTTTTTGTAGTCTTGAAGCAATAGATTTTGCTTCTTTTTCATGGCGTAACCGTTGTATTTGTAGTTGATGGCGTTTGTAGCTTTGTCGGAAGTTTTGACATCGCGTGTTTTGTATATTGATTCTACTCTAGTTACAAATTCTTTCCAGCGTTTTTCGTCGGCGCCAAAATATTCAAATGGCGTTTGATTGCCCTTCTTTTGATTCTCCTCTGTTAATACCAGAACTTTGTTGGTTATTCCATCGTTGTTGGAGCGTGAAAAAGGCACGATGTGATCGACTTGATAAGCGTTGTCGTCGCATAACATTGTTTCAAAATCAATCGCTTTGCCAGAGTATAAGCAAACGCCGTTTTGCTCGCGATAGAGCTTGACTTTAATTATTTGCTGACCGGTTGGAGTGACGATGCCGTTCTCGTTTAGCGTCTGAATGATACTTTGATTGCGCGTTTGATTTTCTTTATTCTCATTTTCAATTGCTTTACGATCTTTGAAGTTTTTCGCTAAGTCGCGAGCGGTTTCAACTTTGATAAAGTATGGTTTGTCATATTTGCGTTCAATAGCACGAACGACCTTCAGGGTTTGTGCTATGGCACGCTTGACGACGGGGTTGGTAATTTGCTCTAGGCTGGCAGATTGCTTTTTGAAGTCGTAGCCAGCTACCTCGCAGGCCTTGTCGTAAGTCATACCATCGAGAATGTGTGGCGTGATTTTTTGTAGAGCTTTGATCGATAAATGTCCGAACGCCTTGAAATTGGTTGGCTTAATTTTGACAATAGCCTCTTTGGCTTTATCAGAAAGTGGTAGTGTGTTTAGTTCGGCACGAATACCTTCGTCGGCTTTTTGTGTCGTAAGGATGTAGGCGATTTGGTTGATCGCCGATTCATTATCAATTTTTGCCCAATCTTCTGGTAGATCTTTTAGCGCTGATCTGATGTCGCTATACGCTTTTAGACCGCCAAAAGTATTGTCTTCGCCGAATTTATCACCCTCTTTCTTCTTGCCACGCACATCTTTTGGTACGTAATCTTCGCTAATTCCTGCGATGCTACGTACCTTTTTGTAGGTTAAGCTTTTTTGGTTTTTGGCTAGATCAATGACTTTGCTAATTTGTTCTGGAGACAGCCTTACTTCTAGATTTTCACGCTTAGCCTGGCGTTTGCTGGCGTCACGGGGAATGAAAACGAGGTGTGATAAATCGCTTGCCAGGCGAAATACCTCGAAACTATAGCTGGCTTTTGGTGCCCTCTTTTCATCGTCCTCAAAAGTACACTTGCCGACCATATTTTCGATTAGTTCTTTGGTCATAAATGGACGCTGGTACATGATGGCGCTCACGTTGGTAACTTGTCCGTCGTTGATGCCATAAATTAATTCGGTAATAGCCTGTTCGGAGACATTTTTCAGGGCGTAGTTTCGCTGGGTTTTAATAATGAGCTCTAGTTCGCGCAAAAAGTCATCGCGGGCAAAAATGTTGGTATAGTCGTCGCGTTTATTGCGCTTGTGTGGTGCGAATTTTTCATCACAACTCAGCGCTTCGCCGACGGTCGTGTAATTGTTGTCGGCGAGGAATTTCTCGTTAGTCTTAAGTGCACTAGTAACACGACCACCTTCTTTGTCTGACTCTTCCACGACCTTGCGGTTCGACTTGAAGCCGCGTCGTTTGGTAATCTGATATAAAACTTTGAGCAACTCTTCGGGCGATAATTCTTCGGTAAGTGCTCTTGCTCGCAGACCATACACGTCTAATTTGTTGAAATCAGACTTGTAATTTAGAACTTCTTCGACTTGATTTTTAGTGAGGATGTTTTGGTCGACAAAAAATTGCTTTAGGTGATTGAGACGCTGGCGACGACGTTTTAGACGGCGACGAGCTGAACGGGCGTCACGGCGAGGTTTGGCGAGTGAATCACCGTTTTGAGGATCTTCTGGTCGCTCAAAAATCCTTACTCCCAAATCGTGAATACGTTCTTTATCCAAGTCTAGCACTGCCCAGCCGATTGAGCTCGTGCCGATGTCTAGCCCTAGCGAGTATTTTTTTGGTGAATATGAAGATTTTTCTGTCATAAAGAAGTCCTTTTTATAGTATCGTTAGTATAATTATACAACTAAAAAGCGATAATTGAAATTTTGCGGCGCTCAGCCGCAGTGCAAAAGATAATCCGCCCAACGAGTGAGCGGATTAGAGCTTTGCTCCAGTATTTCATATACTTTACAGCGGATTTTTACCGCCAGATTATTATAGAAACCTAGAACAATTTAGATATTGGTACAATCCTTACTTAAGGGACTGTAGCTTTATAATACGCGGTTTTTTATTTTTTTGCAATATCCTTGGTACCTTTAACCTTTTCCGATACCGCAAAAACAAAACCCCGCCCTCGCTCTCTTCCATGCAGCTGAAATAGAAGCCGTTTCCTGCCAAGAGGTTCTGTAGGCCTGGCATTTTCTGGGGCGCTAGTGTTTGTAATTGCGTTGCGCCGCGTAATGCTGTTTCAGTCTCGACTAGTTGTAATAATCGCTTACCAACTTTTCGGCGGCGGTATTTTTCTCGTACGACGATTAGTTCCAAATTTGTTATTTTAGGATCGTTTGAGTCCTGGCTATAGATAATTGTGCCAACTGGTTTGATGGTATTGCTGCTTTCATCGATGTATCTGGCCAGTGCAGCGGCACACTCACCCAAGTATAAACGTTGCGTTAGGTCGGTAGCTGCTTCCATGAAAGCATCTCGGCCTAGTATGTCTGAAATTGGTCCGCAGATGCTGGGTTTGCATAATAGATCAATAATCTCGCCAACTTGAGCGCCATGAGCATGCGGCGTGGTGGCTATTTTTAACGGTAGAGGCATAGTAATAGTTGATTACGAATTGGAAGTAGTTGACGCTGGAGTTTTACGCCGGCGGCTGCGAGTGCGTTTGCGTTTTGGCTTGTCGCTAGTAGCTGTGTCTAATTTCTCTGTTTCTTCATTGGCGGCAGGTTTAGCTGCTGCATTTGTTTTCGCGGTGTCATTATTATTTTGGCCGTGGTCTATTTGTAGCAAACCAACAGCTCCTTTGTCAAGTTTGACCGATGGTTGTTTGGCAATTGGTTGGGTCTGGTCTTGCGGCTGCTTAGCAGCTTGGCGCGCGGCGCGATCGGCGGCTCGCTGCTCGGGTGTTTTTGGCGGCGTATAGGCGGGACCAGGCTTCTTGACGACTAGGTTTTCTGGCGGTAGGATTCGGTTGGCGATATCGGCTTCAATATCGCTGCGGTTGCGGCTATAATTATCGCGCGTCCATTGGATAATCCGGCCGGTGTTGTCGTCTTGCGCGGCTGGCAGATTAAGCGTCTTGGCGCTAAAGGCCGGAGCCTTCTCGCCGTTGATAACCATGTTGATGATAAAGTTACGATTGTGCATCTGCAGTAGGTCATTTGGCTCGAACTGCGGCTCAAATTGTTTGGCGAGAATCGGACTGTCGTCGGCAGAAACACGGAAGCTAATTACCGTGCCGACGTTGCCGAAAACAGCATCGCGGACGGTTTCTTCCATCTGGCTAATGTACTGGTTGGCAACGGTCAGGTTGAGACCGTATTTGCGTGCCTCGGATAGAATCGTAGCGAATGAGTCAGTGGCAAAGTTTTGAAACTCGTCAACGTACAGGTAAAACGGCCGGCGATCCTTGATATCAGGGATATCGGAGCGGCTCATGGCGGCGAGCTGAATTTTGGTGACCAGAAACGAGCCGAGAATACCGGCGTTATCCTCGCCGATTAGACCCTTGCTCAAATTGACGACGAGAATCTTACCCTCATCCATAATCTGTCGGATGTTAAAAGTCGATTTCGGCTGGCCGATGATGTTGCGAATAACTGGGTTGGCGGTGAAGGCGCCGACTTTGTTGAGGACTGGCGCGATGGCTTCAGCTTGGAATTTATCGGTCCAGCTAGCAAACTCGACATTCCAAAATTGCAGCACCACGGTGTCTTTACAGTAGCTGAGCGTGTCTTTGCGAAACTTTTTGTCAGTGAGCATGCGAGTAATATCGAGCATGGTAGTCTCGGGCCGGTCTAGTAGCGCTAAAATGGTATAGCGCAAGATGTACTCGAGGCGTGGACCCCAAGAGTCGCCGAACATGCGTTTCAGCACGCCGATAACTTCTGATGAGATATTAGTTTTTTGCGACGGATTAGTGACCTCTAGCGGGTTGAAACCTAGCGGATACTGCGTATCGGCCGGGTTAAAGTAAACAACATCCTGCAGGCGCGAGCCTGGGATGAAGCGCATGTTATTGATAGCAAAGTCGCCATGCGGGTCGATAATGGCGTAGCCCTGCCCATGGAAAATATCGCTCAAGGCAAATAACTCCAGCAAGCCGCTCTTCCCTGCTCCTGTTTGGCCGATGATGTAGACGTGGCGCGAGCGGTCGTAGCGCAGCATGCCGAATTGATGGTTGATACCGCGAAAATTGGTCATGCCAAAGGCCGAGATATTCTCATCATGCGCTGGGTCGCCAGTCAGGACTGGCAACTTCGGCGGCGGTTCGGCGGTTTTGGTGCTAGCCCAGACAATGTTAGGCGTTTCGACGTTAGTATGTGGTAAATGGTAAACGCTGGCGACCTCCTCAATGTTCATCAGATAGCCACGGTCGGCGAAGAGTCGGGTCTTGTATTTGGCGAGCGCCTCTTTGGCGAAGCTATCGTTCGACATCTTGAAACCGTTGAGATTGGTCGAGTTGAATTGCTTGAAAGTACCGATGATACCTTGCATGCGTAATTTGGCGTCGCTGGTGCGCTCGCCTAGGTAAGCAACACGGACTTTGACTTGATAGCCGAGTTTGGTCGCCTTTTTTTCAGCTTCAGATATGCGGGTTTTGTCGCGCTCTGACAGTTCTGGACCGCCGCTAGCGCCTACTTGCTCGGGCGGTTGCCACAGAGCAGAGAATAGGCCAGCAATCCACTTGCCTATACCATCGGTACCGAATAGGTTGAAACCGCCCGCTTTGACCGATTGAATCCAGGCGTCGGCTTCTTTGTGCCAGCTGTCGGCGACCGGACGCACTAGCATTTGTATCCAAATTTCTTCGTCGGTATCTTCGAGCTTGGCGAGCGTACCGGTGATGCCAGCTAGCGGGTCAACTTCAAAGCTCTGAAAGGTTTTGATCGGCAAAAATTCCTTATCGGTTAAGGTAATCTCTGAAGTATAGACTACGCTGTGGTGGCGTTCGTGAGCGACGTAATCTTCTTCGGCCTTATGAATTTGTACCTGCGGGTATTGGGCGTAAATCTGGCCTTCGACGAAACTTTGCAGCGACTTCGGCGTCCAAACGTAGAATTGAATCCGCCCGCCCACCGAGGCAATTTCGAAGCTTAGGTGCTCCTGATAGCCATTGTTAGCTTTCAGCTCGCGGGCATCGCGCAAAATACCATGGAGGCTAGCGAACATTTGCTCGGCGGCCAGCTCAGACTTATCGTTGGTCTTTGGAATCTCGAGGGTTAACAAGACGCTCTCAACGTTCTTTATTACATCAATACTGCGATAATTGCGCCAAGTTAGATATAACAGCACAATAACCAACGGCCCCCAGACATACCATTGCAACAATAGAGCAATAACAGAAGTGATAAATGACATAGCTATACTTCCATTATATCATACCTCTGTTATTTTTGCAAGATTAAGCGGAATCCGCAGATAGATTATTGCTGTGGTTCGGCGATGGTGTAAGTCGCTTTAGCGACGCGCTTGAACATCGATTTGCTTTGCAGATTAAGCAGAATAGTTGTTTCTTTGACTTGGCGGCTCTTGAGTACGCGCCTGACAATTTCGTCGCGGTGGAGCGGCTCGCCTGCTTTGCGCAAAATGTCGGCAATAATATCTGAAACGGTGCCTTTGCTGTAGCCCCAGCTGTCGAGGGCGTAAATGCCGCGGCCGATTAGGACGAAGCGTTTGTCTTTGATAAGTTCGTTGTGGATAGCTTGAGTAGTAACGTTTCTGCGCTTGAAGTCGCTTTCCTTGATGGCTTTAGAAATGTCGGAGAAGTGCATCGGCTTGCCATTGCCTGCCAAAATAACGTAGATTTTGTCGCGGATGTTTTTAGGATTGACAGTTGGCCACTTGGCTAGACCCCAAACGTCTTTGAGATTGGCTAGTTTTTTGGATAAGCTGGCCAGGCCGCGGATTTGGGACGGACTTTCGAAAGTCAACATGCCATGCAAGCTCTCGATGTCGATTGGCTGGCCGTGGTTTTTGATGGTTTTAACAATGCTATCGATATCGCCGCGGACTTTCTTCTCATTACCGTTTTCGGCGATACTGATGCCCTGGTGGTAATTGTCGGTTTCGTTGATTATAACGAAGCGCGGCGACAGCTCGCCGATAAAGGCAACGTGAGCTCGGGTGTTATTGGAAGCTTTGTCTTTCGAGAGGCGGTTGGCGACGTATTGGACGCGGCCGACGCGGCCGTTTTCGGAAAGGTCGCGGATAATCAGGCGCTCAGCGTCGCTAATGGCAGGGATTTTACCGTCGGCGGCAGCGGTTTTGAGACGGGCTAAGATGGCTTTTTCGAGTTGGCGGACACGTTCGCGAGTGATGCCGAGCAGTTCGCCGATTTGCTCAAGCGTTTCCCGGCGTTCATATAGACCGAAACGGCGCGTGATGATTTCGCGTTCGCGTTCTTGGTCTATAGTCTTAAGAATATCCTCAATTGCTGTCTTGATAGTCTCCACAGCAGGTGTACCGGTAGTTTCGGTCATGCGATCCTTATCCTTTTATCTCCACTCCCCGCCCCTCGAGAGTGATTTTAGTTTAATATCGTAATTTCGTATCTGATTATAATACATAGTAGTTAGATTGTCAAATCAAATACTAACTAATTATATTGTATCACAATATAGACGCTTATGGTAAATACTTTTTTGCTACTTTTTTTAATAAAGAATAATGTCTAGGCTAACAATAATACCTATTTTTGTCAAAGTTTAAGGTGTTAAGGCGGTATCGATGCTGGTTAATCTAACGGTTTATCACAAAATATAATTGTTTATTGAGCAAAGCTTATTCAAAACACTAATGAATAATTAGCTGATTAAACAGCTTAATCATTGTCTAATAATATCTGGACTTTTTCTGGCGTGGTTTGCGCCTGAGTTTCTGACTGGTCGTTGTTGATATGCTTGAGGGCGAACAGTGTAAGTGTGCGGCGAATTTCATCGCTGGTCGGTTTGGTACTGCGTCCACTGTCGTCGAAGCCGTGGCCGGCATTGGCAACGCGAATAAAGCGGCTGCTCGGCTGGTAGGCCAAGATACGCTGGTAGAACTTGTAAGCCTGCTCAATCGACACAATACTGTCTTTGGTGCCGTGGAAAAACAAAAACGGCGGCGGCGTTTTGGTAATCGGTTGGTATAGCGGGCTGGCGACGCGGGCAGTATCGACATTGCGGGTACCGAGGAATTTGTAAGCATTTGGGTTGCGCTTGGTGCGCTGTAATTGGTTGACCAGGTCGGTGGTGCCATAAAAGCTGATCACACCGCGGACGGTAATTGGGCTGTCTTGGCGAGTCAGAACATAATCGCTAGCCAAGAGCCCGCCAGCGCTGTCGCCAAAAAGAATTACATTGTTGGTGTCGATGTCATAAGAGCTGGCGAGTTTGGCGATGGTATCAATAGCGCAGGCAATGTCGTTATTTTGTGTCGGATAATGGTATTTGGGCGCTAGGCGGTAGTTGACCGAGGCGACCGCAAAACCAGCCGCTGTCAAACTAGAGCCGTAATAGTCAAGCAGCGAATTGCGCTTATCACCCTTATGCCAGCCACCGCCGTGGATATAAATAACTAGCGGGTACGGTGTCGTATGAGTATTGAGTAGGCTGTTGATCGGCGTGTACAAATCAAACTTCTGCTTGTCTTGGCCGGCGCAATACGGAATATCAGAGTCGACGTTAGCGACATTGCCCAGGCGTGGATGATCGTCGGTGTGGTATGATCTATGAACATTTAGCGAGAAGACAACGATAATCATTACTACGAGCAGCAAAATCATCATCCAGCGGCGGACACGTCGGACTTGTTGGAGTTTGATTGTCATGTTTACTTCTTTCGTCGTATTTGGCGCCGCGCCGACCTTTTTTGCGGGGCGTTAGCGAGCAATTCTACTGCTTGGTCGCGAGTGATGGTTTTGGGATCGGTGTCTTTGGGAATCTTGGCGTTTTTGCTACCGTCGGTAACGTATGGACCGAAGCGGCCGTTGAGTACCTTGATGCCGTCGCCAAAGTCAGCAATGTTCTTCTCGGCTTCGGCTTTGAGCTTAGCGGCGTATAGTTCGCGTGCTTGCTCTTGGGTGACTTCGCGCGGGTCGATATCTTTCAGGCTGACGTAGAGTTTACCGATTTGAATATATGGCCCGAAGCGGCCGACGTTAGCCTTGATATCTTGCCCATCCTCGGTCTGGCCAACTAGGCGCGGCAGCTCAAAGGCGTGCAAAGCTTGCTCTAGAGTGACGGTTTCGATCTTGGCGCCTTTAGGTAGCGGCGCGAATTGCGGTTTGTCGGCTTTGTCGTCGCTTGATCCTAGCTGCAGCATTGGTCCGAAGCGGCCGAAGCGAGCAATAATTGGTTTGCCAGATTTCGGATCAATACCAACTTCCCTGTTGGCGCCGACAGTTCGGCGGTCAATATTGCCAGATTGCTCAATCAGCGCGTGGAATGGTGCGTAGAATTTCTCGAGCATAGTGTTGCGCGCCAAGCGGTCACCGGCAATGTCGTCGAAGTCTTTCTCGACGTCGGCGGTGAAACCATAATCAACGACGCGGTCGAAATGGTCGGTTAAA
This sequence comes from uncultured Candidatus Saccharibacteria bacterium, assembly GCA_963531145.1. Classification (GTDB taxonomy): domain Bacteria; phylum Patescibacteriota; class Saccharimonadia; order Saccharimonadales; family Saccharimonadaceae; genus Saccharimonas. Next base: position 14,641 of record CAUSEX010000004.1, on the reverse strand, counting down.
AAGCCGCTAATCAGCTCACCGGCTGGCGTCGGCACAAGCTTGCCTTTGTTGGAGCCGGTTTTTTCTTGGATAATCTCGCGCTCGACCTTATTGTCGATAAGTTGCAATAAGACAACATCGCGCGGTACGCCTTCGGAATCGCCTTTTTCGGCGTAGCCGCGGGTTTGGATGGTGTTCATGATGGTAGCGTAAGTACTTGGGCGGCCGATACCGAGCTCTTCAAGCTTTTTGACTAGCGTACCTTCGGTATAACGGGCTGGCGGCCGGGCGAAAACTTGGCGGGCTTCGACGCTGTGGCGCTGCAGCTGATCGCCAGATTTGACGGTTGGCAAAATTGTGTCATCTTTACCGCCGCCATAAACGCGCAGGAAGCCGTCGAACAGGACGACTTGACCCCTGGCCTCAAAGACGAGCTTGTCGTTGGTCTTGCTTGAGTTATTTTGCTTTTCCCCGTCGTTAATACTAATTGTAATTGTCGTATTCTCTAGCTTGGCTGGCGCCATTTGGCTGGCCAGCGTGCGGCGGCGGATGAGGTCGTAGAGGCGCTGGTCGTAGTCGCTGCCGCTGACCGATTCGCGGGTAATATCGGTCGGGCGAATTGCTTCGTGGGCTTCTTGGGCGCCAGCGGATTTAGTTTTGAACTTGCGGACATGCGAATATTCAATGCCATATAAGCGTTTGATGTAATCGGCGCTGGCGGCGATGGCCTGGCTCGACAAGTTAACACTATCAGTACGCATGTAAGTAATGCGGCCCTCTTGATATAGTTTTTGGGCGCTGGCCATGGTAGCGCGCGAGCCCATACCGAGCTTGCTATTGGCCTCTTGTTGCAGAGTGCTGGTCGTGAACGGCGCGGCTGGGTTGCGGCTTGACGGGCTGGTACTGATGTCGGTAACGATGAAAGTGGCGTTAGCCAGCGATTCGAGAAAAGCTCGGGCTGCGTCCTCGCTGTCGAAACGCTGTTTTAGCTCGGCTTTGAGCTCTTGTTTGCCAGCGGCGAAAATAGCGGTTACTTTGAACTGCGAACTGCCAGCGAAAGCGTCAATTTCGTGCTCGCGCTCGACTAGCAGCCGTACCGCCGGGCTTTGGACGCGGCCAGCCGACTTGCCACCAGGAACTTTCTGCCAGACAACCGGGCTAAGCTCGAAACCGACGATGCGGTCGAGAATCTGCCGGGCTTGCTGAGCTTCGACTAGCTTCATATCGACGGTGCGCGGATGCTTGATGGCTTCTTCGATAGCCGATTTGGTAATTTCGTGGAAAGTAATGCGCTTGGTGGTTTTGGGATCGAGTTTCAATACTTCGCATAGATGCCAAGCAATGGCCTCGCCCTCGCGGTCTTCATCGGTGGCTAGCCAGACGTTGGCCGCGCCTACTTCTTTGACAGCTTTTTTCAGCTCGGTAATTACCTTTTTCTTTTCCGGGTCGATTTCGTAAGTCGTTTTGAAGCCGTGCTGGATATCAATTGGCGGCGTACCGTCTTTGGTTTTTTTGGCGATAGCGCGGATATGTCCCACGCTTGACAAAACATGAAAATCATTGCCGAGATATTTCTCGATAGTTTTAGCTTTGGCTGGCGACTCGACGATAACCAGATTCTTCATACTTATATAATAGTAAACCGATTTGCTAAAAATGCCAAATTTAATGCTTGCTATTTAGGGTGATAAGCCAAAGAAAATAGCCCGCCAGATGGGCCTCGCGCCGAGCCTTAGAGCTCTGGCGGGCTATTTTCTGACGGGCTTAAAAGCCCTTTTTTGCCGAGGATCACTCCTCCTCGGCGGTGGTGGCGTTCACCTCCTCATCCTCGTCCTCGACTTCGTCTGTGCCGGCGTAGAGCTCGTCGATCTCCTCCGGGGAGAGGAGGTCAGCGAGCTGCGTCTGCTCGCCGAGAGACTCCTCCCTTAGGGGAAGCTCAATGTAGAAATCGCCATCAGGAATCCAATAAGAATCCCTGATGTAGTACGACACGACCTTCCGGTCACGGTGTACCCTGACCAGGCACGGCCAGCCAGCCTCACTGGCGGCCGAGATGAATGCCCGCTCAAGGCGGCGCCGTTGGTCGGCGTCGTCCTTGATCATCTCCCTTTGTATGGTCGCCCTGAGGGCCAGGATGACCACGCAGATGGCGACAAGGATCATCCCGGCGACGCCGGGGTGCTCGGTGTTGAGCACCCTAGCGGCCATAATGATCACGAAGATCATCATGATGATCTCGGCAAAGAGCCGAGCGAGAAATTTCATGATTTCCTCCCAGAAATCACTTTCACTCAAAGCAAAAGGGCTGCTTCTTGCCCTTTTTACGAAACTTTGAGCAAAAAGCTGATATATATGTATCACATATGGACGGTGGTGTCAATAGTTTCGCAATAATTTACTATTTTTTGCAACAAAATAGCCAAAAATCCTCTTCAGGCCGCAAATCGCCAGTTTTGCTTGTTTATTTATCATTTCGGTGTTTTGATTGCCGGGCGCGTTCAATGTACGAAAGCGTTGATTTAACTGCGAACGGCAGCGATACAGCGAACGCTAAATTGCCGATACCGCGAGCAACTCTGGCGAGCTGGCTCTGGCCGGTGGTTTCGAGACGGCTGCCGACTAGGTGGGCTAGCAATGAGCTGGTTTCGAGCGCTAGCGCCAATTTGCCAGAGATTTCCGGGCGTACGGTTTCATCGCCAGCTTCAACTATCGTTTTGGCGCTGGCAACGGCGTTGATTCCGTTAAAAGCTGTGATGGCAGTGATTATTTCCGTTGGTGCGAGGTTTTTGCTTTTTATCTCATAAAGGATAATGGCAGTGACAGCTTTGTCTAGTCCAGCATCCAGCAACGCGCCGAAATCGCTTGTCTGCCCTGTTTTGCGGGCGACGATGCCGTCTAGGAACGTCAATGAATCGGCCAGCGGCAACCTGTGCGATACCAGCAGTGGTATCGATGCGTTTGGCGCCGCACCAGGCTAGAACCGCGCCAGCAATACTCATGGCGTTGGGAATGGTGGGGATATCAGTCCTAGGATTGAATCTTGGAATCTTTTCGCGGCACTTAATAGGCATAATATCTATAAGTTTACAATTATACGATGAAAATGACAAATTTGCGAAAAGCTTAAACAATATTAATTAGATAAGCGTCCACTGGTTGGCGCCGAGCGAGCGGATAGCGCCAGTTAGTTCAAGCATGGTTAGTGCAGTATTGAACTCGGTTGCTGGCAGTTGAGTGGCTTTTTGCAGCTGGTCACCGTCGCGGATGCCTTGAGCGAGCTGTTCGATGATCGCTGTTTCGGCGGGTGTTGAGCCGAGCGGCAGCTTGGTTTGGTCGGTTCGCGCGTCTGGCATGGATTCTGGTGCAACAACCGACAAGATATCGTCGAGGCTGGTGATGGGCGTGGCGCCTTGCTTGATTAGAGCGTTGCAGCCAGCGCTTTGAGGGCTGGTGATGTTACCGGGCACGACGAAGACATCTTTGCCTTGGGCTAGCGCGTGGGCGGCGGTATTGAGCGTGCCGCTGCGAGCACTAGCTTCGGTAATTAGTACGGCGTCGGCCAAGCCAGACACCAAGCGGTTGCGTTCCAAAAAACTCCAGCGGCCGAGGATGTATGGTTCGGTGTCATCAGTAGAATGCTCAGATAGAATTGCCCCGCCCTTCTCGATAATGCGCCGGGCGAGCGCGCTGTTGCTGCGCGGATAAATATTTGGCAGTTGGCTGGGTACGATGGCGATAGTGGTGCCGCCAGCGTCTAAACAGGCGCGGTGCGCTAGCGCGTCGGTGCCTAGGGCTAGTCCGCTAACGATGATAAAGCCGCGGCTAGCCAGTCCGCTAGCAAACTGATTGGTTACCTCGATACCGTAGCTGGTTGGCTTGCGGGTACCGACTATAGCGATGGTTGGCCGGCGCTGCTTGGGTATTTTGCCTAAGTAATATAATGCTTGCGGCTTGTCGTCAATATTAGCCAATACCTTGAGATAGTTGCTGCTATCTGGTGATACTTTATTGATTTTCATACAAATTCCTGTTAAAAAGTATTGACATGTTGTCAAAGGTGTGCTAATATTGGGATGATTGATTGACCCGAGGTGGTGAATCAAGCACCTTATACCCCCTATTCTAACTTATGTTAGGTTGCGCTAAAAGGCGCACGACAGTAATCTACCCTCCACTTTCGTGCCTAGACAACTTTTTAGCGTATACTAACCCCTTTGTCCAGCGGATCACCGTATGTGTGAGGTGGATCACGTATACCCGATAGGGTGGGACGAAGGGCAGAATGGCGCTAGGTGATGCCCACCCTTACCTAGCGCTTTTTTGTTATCTAACAATATTGACTTTTCGTCATAAAAATAGTATAATGGAAGTATGACCGCTAACGACTTTAACTACGATCAGATGCGCCGCGAGGAGTGTCAAAAACTGATTCCATGGGTGTTTCATGTCGAGATGCCAGTCGACGAATTTTTATTTGACGATATCGAGACGGGGCGCGATTCGTACGCGGTGATCTTCCGTAGTCGCGGTAGCGTGTATGCTTTGCTTATTGCCGAGAATGGTACCGAGCAGACGCTAGAGGATGTGCGCCGTATCGTCAAGAATATGGGTTTAACCGCCGAAAAGTTCTTGCCGCCAGAGGCCGACCCGCAGTATTTTTATCGCAATGGCGTGGAGCTTTTGAAAAGGGTTTATCCGTCGCTACGCCGCTGGAATTACGATGATGTGTGGATGTATAGCCGTAAGGTACCGTACAGTCCAGCCCTGGTCAAGGTAGCATCAGTCGACGGCGAGATTCGGCGCTTTAATCAGCGTGGTGCGTCGTGGCAGAAATTATTAAATTATTCGTTCAGAAAGGTTCAGGTACGCTATGAATGATATCGATAAAGTATTCCCAGCGCGATACAATCGTTTGCTTAAGCTAGCAGAGGTGCGTCCGCTGCAGTTCCGGCAGCAAGCGGCGGCCGTCTATGCGGCTTGCCCGCGCTCGCTGCGGCGGATGGCGCGGCGCTTTGATCGCAGCGTGCCGATGGCGCTGGAATTTTTCTTGTCTTGGCGTGATGATTGCTTACCGCGGCTGCGTAAAATCGAAAGCGCGCCGCAGCAGAAGACACTAATCAAAACAGTGAGCGACAATTTCTTGACAGATGATAAGCAAACTGCAACATTGTTGCAATACGTAGCACAGCAGAGTCAAAGTATTGAACGAGCGAGTTTTGCAACGCAACATTATGCAGAAGGCGAAAAAAAGCTGCATCGTTTGGCGCTAGAGTTTGTTAATCAGCCGGTAGAAGTTTGCTCGCAGCAGGTCGAAGTTTACGTAGATTATTTACTCTACCGTGCGGTTGCTGAGGAATTCGGCATGACAATCCGCGATCCGCAGGCGCGATTGATTAAGCGTTCATTTCAGTCGAAAGTTGAACGTCATCAGATTCGCCGGATGACGCGCCAAGCGCGGCGGCGTTTGAACGAAATCGATGGTGCTACTGCCGAGATTGAACAAGCGCAAAATGGCTTGGTGGCGCGGTTATTTGGCCTGAAAATTGATTATGTGTCGGTGTTGGCGGCGCGGCAAGAGTATGAAAAAGCGTTGGCGCGTCTAGGTAAAAAGTCAGCTAATAGTCCAGCTAAGCGACTAGCTCTCTACGAGAAAAAGACTGAGGACCTTCGCGCGGAATATTTGGCTACCGTGCCGGGATTGGCTAATCTGTCGGACACGCAAAAAGCTGCCAAAGAAATTGACGGAGTGTTGTTGGCGGTATTTGACCTCAGTAATGAGCAGCGCAACGATATCATGAGTTTACTCAAACGCTACCGCGAGCTGATTCGCGAGCGCGAGACGCTGCTGACGATGATTGGCGATTAGTGTTACTTTGTTGATTTTGGTTCTGGCTTTGGCTTGTTTTTGCTAGCACTAATGCTTTTGGTCAGTTGCTGTTTTTGCCGGCATTTTTGGCAGACACCCTCAAGCTCAAAATGGTGATCAATGACTAAAAAGCTGTATTTTCTGCTAAGGTAATTGATGAGCTGCTCTAATTCTGGGGTTTGGACTGGTGTAGCGTTTTGACAGCGGATGCAATATAAATGATGATGATGCGGAATGAATGGCTCGGCTAGCTCGTAGTAGTTCTTCCAGCCGACGTGAACAACGTTAATGATTTTGAGATCGTTGAACGCCACCAAGGCGCGATAAACGCTGGTGCGGTTAATATCCTTGCACTTTTTTGCAATATCGCTGATAGTCAGCGGAACGTCTGATTTTTGCAGTGCGTCGAAGACTTGCTGCCGCGGTTTGGTTAGGCGCAGGTTGTGCTGTTTGAATAGATCGTCGAGGGTCATGATATTGCAAGTATACAACTTATTGCAACAAATTTGCAATAATTCGGAGGGTTTGGCATTATGAAAAGCTATGGATATAGCAATTAAAACAGTGATGAATTTGCACGATTTTGCGCCATCGCCAGACGTCAATGCGGCTTTTTCTGGCTTGGTGGCGGCAGTTGTGCAGGCGAAAAAGTTACCGAAGTGGTGTAATGACGAGGTGTGCCGCGAGGTGCAGCGCCGTCGTTCCCTGTCGGAGTCAGAGATGGAAATGCATTGGGCGCGGCGAATTACCAGCTCAGCCCGTCCGCAGCAAGAGTTGGAAAAATTTTGGTATATTGACAATTACCGCGAGCTGGTGCGGCGTGAAGTTGGCTTACTGGGCGGGTCGGGTTTGTTTTTGTCTGAGGGCTGTCACGTGGCAATGATTGGCAGCGGTCCCCTGCCTTTGACCGCTTGGTGTTTGTGGCGCCAGACAGGCGCGGCGGTTGATTTGGTGGATGTGGAGCCGACTGCTTTGGTACAGTCACGCGAACTGGCACGGGCGATTGCTTGGCCGATTGGCGAGTGTTTGTTGGCGGACGGAGCGGCGGTAGCTTTGCCGGATAGTGCTTACGACGTGATTTATGTGGCTGGGCTGGCGGGCGATTCGGCTGAAGCCAAACAACAAATTATTGATAATATTTTGCCAGCGCTCCGACCTGGCGGGCGGATCGTTGTGCGCGGTGCACATGGTGCGAAAACGTTGCTGTATCCAGCGTTTGATCCGAACAGTTTGCGGCACGTGCAGCTGCTGGTCGAGTATAATCCTGACGACGATATCATTAACTCAGTATATGTGTACAGGAAAGGTTAATATGAACGATAAGATTGCATTATATTTGGTGAACGGTGCGCTGGGTGCTGGTAAAACCACGCTGGTCGATTTTTTGGTGCAGCAGCCTGAGTTTGCTGGCGCGCGAGTGGTTGAGAATGAGTTTGCGTCGGAAAGTATTGACAGTTGCACTCTGGCGCAACGGGTTGATGAAGTGGCAACAATTGCTGGCGAGTGTATCTGCTGCAGTAGCGGCGAAGAGTTGATTGATATTTTGCACAATTTTGCAATAAGCGGAAAAGCACCGGTGATTATTGAATCGACTGGCGTCGCTAATACTCTGCGGGTGGTCGAGAAATTGCTGGCTGGCGATATCTTTGAGCAGTATGATTTGAAGCAATCGTTGTATGTCGTGGATGGAGCTGAAGCTAGAGCTGATGTCCTGGCGAAGGCGTTGCTAACGGAGTCTCAGGCGGCGGACATGATATTGATCAGCAAGCTGGATTTGCTGGCTGAAAATGATCGCCAGCAGCTAATTGAAACATTGTTGCAACAAGGGCTGACGAAGGTTGTGATGATGGATCACGGTAAGTTTGATTTGGCGCAGCTTGCTAGCGAGTCGCGTATTTTGGATTATTTGCTGCTGCACGAGCCCGCGGAAAACGCGGCTGAGAATGTCTTAAATTATAGCGTGATTGATGTGTCTGGCTTGGCTATTAGCTCTGAGAATATTAAGAAGATCTGGGCTAGTTTGCGGGACAAATATGCTTTGCGGCGCATGAAAGGTGCGGTCGCTGGCGGTAACGAAATATACCACATCGAGGCAACGCCGCAGCAAATACGGGTCACGCGCGGTGCCACTGACGAGTCATTAAAATTAGTTGTCATTGGCGAGCGGGCGCGTGAGATTACGCGCGCAGTAATTATGAAGGAGTTGGGGTGATGGAAAGTACGAATAGTGCGAGAGCGGCGGTCGATAGGCTGCTGGATATGTATGATGAGTATAAGACTTTGGCAGCAAAGATTACTGCTGCGGAGCGCCGTTTGGCGTTGGCGAAACTGAAGAATAACGATATTGAACAAGTACAGACTGAACTTGATATTTTGCGGCGAGACCAGCAGCAACTATCTGACACCATGACGTTTGATACGCCATTGATTTGGGTGATGTATAAATTTGAGGCTTATCAGGACGAGGCGCAGCCGATTCGGACTATGCACGATTTTCGCTTGCACTGTTCAAAGCCTGGCTATATTTGCACCAAGCGCTTTATATTTCTTAATGCACATTTGTGCAGTAACGGGCAACGTCCCCTGACGGACAGCGAACAATACCCCGACGAAATGCTACTCAGCGAGATTTTTCCGCTATTAAGTGAAATCGAGCGCGATAAAAACTTCTTATCTAACTGGCGCGCGCATGAATATTACCAGGAAGATGGCGCTGCTAAAAAGTGGCAAGATTATAAACCAAATAATTCGTAAGGGTCTTCTGGTTGCGGTATCGCGGTAGCGGTAGACTCGGTGATGACGTATTCAGCTTTGCCGTTAATTATTTTTTGCATCAACTTCCCTTTGACGGTTAACCAAGTGCCATCGCGGTAGCTATTCGCAGGAGTTTTTTCTACTAAGATTTTCATAGGTATGCTATCGGCGGCGCAGCAGCTGATAATGTAGCGTGCCAGTTCGAAATAATCGTAGCCATAGTTTTGTAGTGTGCCACTCGAGACGAAACCAGTTATCGTTATGCTAGTATTGTCAAAATACGATAGTTTTTGGCAGGAGTTGAAAGCAGATCGCCAGCGGTTGATCGATACATTCGTCTCGCCTTCCTTAGGTTTAGGAATATTGCAATAGTTTGTTTGACTGGTGGCGATAGAATTTTCTCTTTGAGTGACGCTACTCGGTGATAACGGTTTTGGCGGCAGCAGATAGCCTGCGAGTAAAATTAAGACAGATAGACACGAGGCGAGCTTGATGTGGCGGAATTTGAAACGGTGACGTATAATCGACACTCTGCTTTTTAGTTGCAAAATTATATCAATAACCAAGAAAGCGATGCCTATTGTGCTCAAAATGGCGGCGAAGAGATGGTAGCGCGGATGAATGTAGAAGCCGAGCTGACCGCGGCAAGCTAGCAACAAAACGTATCCGCAGGCAGCAATTCCGCCCAATGACTTTGCCAAATTAGCCAGATTAGCCCGCATAAAGCAAGTTTACTCCTATACCTGCCGCGAACGACAATGCGAAAATTATTAACATCACCACAGCGATAAATCGCCAACGGAAAGTGGTTCGCATCAATACGATTAGTTTAATATCGATCATCGGACCAGCTAATAGAAATGATAGAATCGAGCCTGCTGTGAAATTGCGGGCATAGGCTAATGCAAAAAAGGCATCGATGCTGGAACAGATCGAGACCACGAAACTCAAACCAATCATGGCGATAACCGATAAGATGATGTCGTTACCGACAGTGTTAATGATGGCGCGTGGTACGAAAACTTGAGTGGCGGCAGCGATGATAGCGCCGATACTTAGCATGGTTAATAGTTGCCAGAATTCGTCGCGCGAGGATCCAAGCATCTCCTTGAGCTTAGAGCTGTGTTCGTGCGCGCGGCAATACTCTTTGAAAGCTGGGCGAACGATTTTATTTTCGTCCATGAAGCTGACGATCAAAGCGGTCAGTTGGACGATTATCAATGCAAAAATAATTCGCCACCAAACCATGTATGGTTGAAAACTGAAAGCGGTCATTGTTGCAATAATGGTGATAGGATTGAGAATCGGCGCGGCGAATAGAAAACTGACGACGTCGGCGGGTTTTAATCCGCGAGCTAGTAAGCTGCGAGCGACCGGTACGTTGCCGCATTCGCAGACTGGTAATGCTAGTCCGGCTAGCGATAATGTAAATCGGCGCCAAAATGGGTTGGTTGGTAAAACTTTAGTGAGTTTGGCTGGCGGTAGAAAACGGCGGATCAAGGAGGAAATGATAATTCCGAGAATGATAAAAGGTAAAGCTTCAACAATTATACTTAGTGTGATAGTTAGGAAGTCTTGCAACATTGTTGCAGTTTCGTTGAGCCAAATGTCTGATTTATCACTAATTAGCCATAGTCCAAGCTGGGGGCTATATAAGTATATTACGATAATCAATACTGGCGCAATTATCCAGCCGGTAAGTATCTTGGCTGTGTTAATTAGCTTATTTATGTTGAAGCTTTTGACACGTTTTTTTGCCATACTTATAAATTATAACAGTAAGCTTGTGCTATACTAAATCATTATGAAACATCTCTGGCATTCGCATCACCCATTTCGGATTTTTTGGTTTTCGGCGCTGTTGACGCTGGCTTTGGGCGGGCTGATTTTTGGTCATTTGGGTGCGGGCGGTTTGTGGCTGTTTGCGATTTTGGTAGTGCTGGAAGTGACTTTTAGCTTTGATAACGCGGTGATTAACAGCAAGGTGCTAGCCGGCATGAGCCAGGTTTGGCAAAAGGTATTCTTGACAGTTGGGATTTTCGTGGCGGTGTTCGTGGTGCGGTTCGTGCTGCCGATTATCATTGTGATGGTGGCGAGTGGCCATGGCTTTACGGAGGTGGTTGATTTGGCGCTGAATAGACCGGCAGAATACGGTCATATTTTGCACGAGGCCTCGCCGATGATTGATGCCTTTGGCGGCGCGTTTCTGATTATGATTGGCCTCAGTTATTTCATTGATTATAACAAGCGCGTGCACTGGATGCGGCATGTAGAGCCGTGGATGGCGAAGGCTGGGCGGTTTGAGAATTTCAAGGTATGTCTGATGCTTAGCGTGGCGGCGATACTGTATTTCACGGTTGAGCCGCCGCATCGGGCGCTGGTGCTGATCTCGTCGGTACTGGGAATTATACTGCACATCGGGCTGGAATTGTTCGGCTCATTATTTCATGAGGATGATGCTAAATCGGTCAAGGTCAAGGTTGGCTGGGCGGCGTTCGCTAGCCTGCTCTATCTGGAAGTGTTGGACGCTAGTTTTAGCTTCGATGGCGTCATCGGTGCCTTTGCCATCACTAGTAGCGTGCTGCTGATCGTGGCGGGCCTGGGCGCCGGGGCGATTTGGGTACGGTCGCTGACGGTGTATTTGCTGCGGACGGGCATGCTCAGCAAGTATAAATATCTGGAAAATGGCGCGCACTGGGCGATCATGGCGCTGGGTATGATGATGATTGCCAAGTTGTTTCATCTGGAGCTGCCGGAATGGGCGACGGGCGGCTTGGGGCTATTGTTTGTGAGCTTGGCGGTTGGCAGCAGTATGCTGGAGGCGCGAGCGATTAATTTGCAAGAGGCAGCCGCGGCGAAATTACATAATGCTGAGCGGCGGCTGAAGCACGGCGCGGCGAAAATTGTGCCGCGTAAGCGACGGTAGTTAGTACTCGGGATTTTTCGTTTCGGGCGGGAGCGTTTGCTATTGCGACATTGTTGCAATAAGCATTTTTAATTTCGCAGGCGCAATGGTGTAGTGATGTGTCGGGGGTTAGAGTTTGACGCTGATCGGTTCGATAGTGCCATCAAGAAATGTGCCGATCATCTTGATAGATTCGGGGATCGTCCAATCGCGGAGGATTTTTTGCTCGTCGGCGTTGAACTTACTAAGGACGAAATCAACATCGCCAATTTGCCGTCGCAGTAAATTGTCGGTGCCGATACGAATATGCCAGAAATCAGCGCCGATATGAGTATGTAGCGATTTTAAGCCGTTGCTGCCAGCGTCGCGGCCGCCCTTGCGGACGCGGATTTTACCAAAATCAAGCGCCGTATCGTCATGGATAATCAGTACATCATCAAGTGTCAACTTGTAAAAATCCAGTAGTGCCCGCGCGGCAACGCCAACTTCGTTGTAATACGTCGTTGGTTTGACGAGGAGGATTTTTTCTCGCGGAATAATAATAGGTGGTTTTGCGCTAGCGGCTGAATTGACCGTAAAACTGTTTAATTCGGCAATATCCGCAAAAAATTTGGGCTTATTGCTAAAATGTGCACTTTGCCCTGCTGCCAAGTGATCGATTACTAAAAAGCCAGTATTATGCCGCGTGTGAACGTACTTTTCGCCAGGGTTGCCAAGCGCCAGAATGACTTTCATAGCCTTAGTATATCACCTCGGCCAGGATGACGTATAATAGATGTATGGCGAAACGCGATGATGATTTGGAATTTAGTGTTAATGCGGCGTTTGACGAAGCGCGGGCGGTTGTTGACAAAGTACCGCTGTATTTAGTGAACGGCTCGCTGGGTGCCGGTAAAACCAGCGTGCTGGAATTTTTATTGCAACAAAGCGACTATAAGGGTGCGCGGGTGATTGAAAATGAGTATGCTAACGAAAATGTCGACGGCTATCGGCTGGAGGGATTGGCGGAGATGGTGACGACGTTGGCTGGCGACTGCGTCTGCTGCTCGTCGAAACACGCGCTAACGCGGATGCTGCTGGACTTTTGCCGGAATTCTCCGGCGCCAGTGTTTATCGAGGCGACGGGCGTGGCGCGAACGATGAACTTGGTCGAGAAATTGATAAATGCACAAATCTTCAATAAGTATGAGTTGATGCAGAGTTTTTACGTGATAGACGCGCACGAAATTTTACGCGGAATCGAGCCGGCGCACGAGGTTGAACTACAAGCGGCAGACGTGATTTTGGTGACCAAGGAGGATTTGCTGAACGATAGCGAGCGGGTGGAATACGAAGCGAAACGGCGCGCCCTACCCTACGCCAAGATGCTCAGCGCGCCGCACGGCCGGTTTGACTTCAGTAAATTAACCACGCCGTCGGGACTGCTGGCGTTTTTTGATACGTATGACGGCGAACTGGCGGTGCCGGATAATCCGACGTATGCAGTACTGGATGTGTCGGGCATGAAAACTACGGCGACGACGTTGGAGAAAATATGGCCGGAATTGTTCAGGGCGTATGGCCTACGGCGAATGAAGGGTTGTTTCATCAACGATAACGGTGTGCGCCAGCATGTGGAGGCGACCGAGCAGCAAATTCAGCTAACTAATGCCAAGCCTGAGGAGGCGGCAAAAATCGTGTTTATCGGTGAACGGGCGGATGAAATTACGCGCGAAGCACTAGCGGCGCAACTAGTGATGTTTGGATAAAAGTTCACTTTCGTCGTTTCCGACTCATCAGCATAGACACGCATCTATGGAGCGAACTGACAAGCAGGAGAATAATATAGGCGGAGAGAGACCGCCAAAAATTCGGCGGCTTGCCAGTTCGTGACCTTATCCGCAGGTACCAGTGGGTTTCTGCGTGGTTGGGATGACCTCAGTGATGTTCCAGAAATACGACATCCAGGGGATGCGGTAGCCATAGGACTTGAAGATGTAGGTCTCACCGACCTGGATGCGGCCGTAGATGTCCGCACTGTTAAATCGCACCCCGTCACTACCGTAGTAATCCTTGACGACATAAGTCGCCCCGGACGTGTAGATACGATATTCGTGAGAGCGGCTATCGCCGCTCCCCGTCTGAACAGACCCCTTGTCGCACACGGTAACAACTTCCGTGTGGGTGTTGCCTTGTGCCACCGAAGTGGCACAGGCGTGAAGTCCGAAGACGGCAATGAGAGCCAAAACGATGAAGAGGATGAGCCCCTTCGTGTTTTCGTCACGATACATGACGGACCTCTCTCCTCACCCGGACGGAATGTCCGTGTTTTGCAAAAAACACTGCTCGACGCCCGGATGGCGTGTAAGCAAGATGAGGTTTCACGACACTATTTTGCCTCCGCTAAAATAACGCCATAAAATCTCACCTTGCTCTATTCTCAACTGCTTGTCAAAATACACTTTTGGACAAAACGTCAAACATCTGTCAACAAAAGCTAATATATATATATATATCACTAATAGAACAAAACATCAAGGGGTTTTGTCAAAAATATGGTTTATAGCTATTTTTCGGCGTTTTTGGCCTGTTTGTAAGCTTTGGTGACGGGCGCCAGGCCGCGGGCGACGCGTTCGCGGTTGGATTTGAGCTGTTTCTCGTCGCGGAAAGATAGTTTGATTGGCGTACCAGTATAATCGAAAACATCGCGAATTTGGCGCTCTAGGTAGCGTTTGTAGCTCCAGTGGACGAATTTCAGGTTGCTGCCGTAGATGACAAACCACGGCGGATTGGTATCGGTTTGTACGATGTAGCGCAGCTTCGGGTGAGTGTTTTTCAGGCCAGCTGGCGGATGCTTTTGAATTGATTGCTGCAGGAGATCGTTAAGCTTACGAGTAGTAGTTTTTTGCTGGCGATGTGCATTGATGCTGAGGGCTAAATCGAACAATTTAGCAACATTCTGGCCGGTGACCGAGCTGGTAAATATTAACGGCGCCCACGGCGTAAAGTCGAATTGCGCCGAAATCTTTGGTGCCAGCGCGTCACGGGTGTAGGCATCTTTGCCGAGAGCGATGTCCCATTTGCTGACGACGATGGCTAGCCCCTTGCCTGCTTCGGCGATAATGCCAGCTAGCTTTTGGTCGAGAGCGGTGCCTAGC
>CAUSEX010000003.1:0-53894 GCA_963531145.1 uncultured Candidatus Saccharibacteria bacterium | reverse complement strand
ACGTCACCTCGCAGGGCGACCAGACGCAGGTGCAGTCGGCCAAGAATACTATTTTGTATGCCGTTATTGGCGTAGTAGTGTCGATAGCTGCTTATGCGATTGTTAGTTTTGTCGTTACTCAGTTTATCTAAAATTCCCTAACCCAATTATTCACCAAATGTTGTATAATAATCTGTATAAGATCAATAAATCATACAGAAAGGATCGACCGTATGAGAATTAAACTAAATAAAGATAGTATCGTCGGTTTGCTAGCGGTGCCAGCACTGGCGCTATCGGTGGCAGGCGTGATGTTTCAGACGGCGCCGGCATTTGCTGCGCCAGCGAAATCCTCGAGTAGTCTTAGTGGGGAGAAACCATTAAATATATCAGGCGGGGCTGGAGCTGCCAAAGGTGATGATCAATCAGCTTGTCTGTTTGGCAATGAAAATGGTTGTGACCAGGGACAGACGCCGATTTTCCGCATTGTCACCAACGTTTTGCTATTTATCATCGGTGCTGTATCGGTGATTATGCTGATCATTGGTGGTTTTCGCTACGTCACCTCGCAGGGCGACCAGACGCAGGTGCAGTCGGCCAAGAATACTATTTTATACTCGATAGTTGGTATTGTGGTGGCGATTCTAGCCTATGCGGCGGTCAACTTCGTGATTTCCAGCTTTGTTAAGTCGGAATAATATCTGCTGCTTTCAAAGCATAATAACCGCGCTTAAATTGGCGCGGTTATTTTATATGTTTCGCTTTCTCTCGCCGGTACGTTAGTTTTTTGGTTTATGCAACAAAAAACCCGCTTGCGCTTGCTCGCGGGTTATTTTATCTAATTTTCCCTGCTCTATTGGATAGCGATCTTTTTGGCTTGTTCTTGCTTGACCTTGGTAAAGCTAATCGTCAGGACACCATCCTTGAGTACTGCCGAAACCTCATCTTCTTTAACAGCTACTGGCAATGCTAGCGTGCGGCTAAACTCGCCCCAATAACATTCCTGGATGTGCCAGCGCGAAACCGCAGTATCGTCGCCGCTTGATAATGTGCCGCTGATGGTCAAGATGCCGTCAGAGATGCTGACATCAAGATCTTCCTTATTGACGCCAGCAGTTCGGGCCTTGATGACCAGTAATTCGTCAGTCTCGTAGACGTCAACGGCTAGCTGGCCTGGAAAGTCTTCTTCTTGCTCTTGCCAGGCGCTATCATCGGCCTGCTGCTGAGGTGCTGCTGCGGCTGGCGAGTTATTATCATTCGTTAAACTGTCATCGTTGAGAAATGCTGCAGCCAGCTCGTCTCCGATCAACAGATCGTCATCTTGTTTACGTGCCATTGATGTCCTCCACTATTCTCGTTGGCTGATTGAAATTTATACTATCATTATAGACTATGCATAGCGTATAATCAACTGTATAAACCATAAGAGTGTAAAAAACACAATGATGATTTCCCTGTTCGATATACTAGCGCCCCACTACTGTTGTTCTTGCGGTGAAATTGGCAGGATTATTTGTGATAATTGTAAAAACAACATCATCTCGCGAGCTTCGCGGCGGTGCTTGCTATGCGCGAAAACTATTCGTAATTCCAGCGGTTTATGCCAGTGCTGCCAGCCGAGAGCGCCTTTTGAAAATGCTTGGTATGTTGGCGAACGAAGCGGCGCTTTGAAGCTGTTGATTGGTGCTTATAAATTCGAACGAGTTGGCGGTGCTTATCGCGAGATTGTTGATTTGCTAGATACGCGCGTATCAAAATTGCCTGCCGAGACAATTGTGGTGCCAGTGCCGACGATTGCGTCGCATGTTCGCCAGCGCGGTTTCGATCACGCAGCGAGGTTAGCCAAGGAGTTTGCTAGGCGCCGAAAGCTCCCCTGCCGTACGATACTGCATCGGCGAACCTCATCAGTCCAGCATACTGCCGATAAGAGCGAGCGCTGGCAGCAAGCGAAGCAGGCTTTTGTTTGCGACAGCCCAGAGGCTGCTAGCTGTTTGTTGATCGATGATATTTACACTACTGGAGCGACATTGCATTATGCTGCCAAAGCTCTGCTGGCTAGCGGATTCGAAAAGGTGTCGGTGGCGGTAGTAGCGCGGCAGCCTACCCAGGGTAGCTAATCTCTGATATAATGGGTTCGCTGGAGAGGTGACCGAGTGGTTGATGGTACTGGTCTTGAAAACCAGCGTGGGGCAACTCACCGCGGGTTCGAATCCCGCCCTCTCCGCCAAGAAAATGCCTTATTTACTTTTATAAAAATGAAATTATTTTAGCGGCTGGAGGCGCCATAGCCGCCAGTAGTAGTACCGCTGCCACCAATACCGCTACCTGATGGGCTAGGTATAAAATTGCCGATGACGAAATTAACGGCCGCGTAGGCCAGAATTGCCACGATTATACCGACTAGCGCGTAAAGGATAGTGTTCTTGGCTGATTGAACTTTCGAGGCGTCGCCGCCAGATACGATATATTTTAGCCCGCCGATGATGAGCATGATTACAGCAACGGCGCCAACGATGAATAGCAAGACACTACTCACTCGTGAAAATACGCCAGACTCGCCGAATAAGGTGGTTGGCTGGTCGGCACCGCGCGCCGAACTAGCGCCGTCTGCAATTGAGCCGATAGCTGCTACCGGCAGCGGCGACAGCGCAGCAATAGCGATGGTGATTGAAGCTAGGATTCTAATGATAATATTAGTGCTTTTCATAATGATTTTTGAAGTCCTTCTAGTTATTAGTATACATGGTTATCATCAAAAATCTATGCAGCAATGGTAAAATATGCTAAACTGGTAGCGATTGGAGCTTTACTATTGGTGATAGCTTCGTTCGGAGGAGTACCCAAGTGGCTGAAGGGGACGGTTTGCTAAATCGTTAGTACGGGGAGACCTGTAGCGGGAGTTCGAATCTCCCCTCCTCCGCCAAAATAGACTTTCTTTCGGGAGAGTCTATTTTGTTTTCCAAAAAGTAAGTCTCTACATCTGTTAATTGCTTAATGATTGGGCTAAATTGCGGAGTTCCAAAAGTTTGATTTGGATAAACGATAATTTTTGCAGTAAATAATGCAGTTTGGAACTTTTGCTGGTTCTCTAAAGACAACTCACGCCACGACTTAGGTAAATCAATAAGAAAACGTGTGGCATTATTCACTATGCATTCTTTGTTTTCCTCCTTGATTTGTAGTTCTCGACGTTCGGCTTCAAGCTGGGCGCGCCTAATTGTGTACTCGTTTTCTTTTTCCATATATGTATCGTCACTAATTTTTTTCTCGATGAGCAAATCAACCAGACGACTCTTACTAGCCTTGACGTCCTGTAACTGTTTCTCGATATTCTTAAGGGCCTTCTGAGCGGTTTTGAACTCATCATTCCATCTGCGAAGTACAATCTCTCGAAATATATCGGGCACCCAGCTTTGAGGCTCGGCGGATGATAACTGAGCCTCAAATAGCGAGTGTGCTTTTTCTTGTGGAATTGAAACTCGTGCGCCATCTTTCTTAATAGTACATCGATAACAGTGATATGCTTTGTATTTTTTAGTCTTACCTGTATTCTCGCCACCAGTGAGGGGTTTGTGACACAGGCTACAGACTAAAAAACGACGTAATGGGTAGAGCGGATTCTTCACTCGATAGTTATCGCTGCCAGCGTTTGTGCGTTGTCGCCCCGACAATACATTCTGCACTCGCTGAAAGGTAGCGAAATCAATAATGGGCTCGTGTAGCCCTTTGACAATCTTATTATCTGTAGCTGCATTTCTAACATTGCCTGTGTATACAATAGCCCGCAACATTTTTATAGCACCATTTCGTGATACGGGTGTATTTTTGTTTGTACGAACACCAACTCTATATGCCAGGGATACGGCTTCTTCTTGGGTGTATCGTCCTGTTGAAAATTCCTTGAAGAAGCGGCGGATTGGCTCGCGAAGTTTCTCAACTACTACAAGGGTTGGTTGCTTCGTTTCGGTTTTAGCGTTGAGATATCCAGTGGGAGCTTGGCTTATCCAGCCACCCTCCATTGACGCTGCGCGTAGTCCATTTCTTGCACGCTCTCCGCGAACGTCATTGTCGAATTGTGCAAAACTGGCGAGAATATTTTCCATCAGCATGTCAGTATTAGTACCTCCGCCTATTGGCTCAGAGGCTGACAATAGTTGAATATCAAACTTTCTCAACATCGCACGGAGTGCAATGTGGTCTTCAACACGCCGAGAGAAGCGATCTAACTTATAAACCACAACAACGCCGATTTCTTTACGGTGTTGTGCGCAATATTGTAACATGCGTTGCAGCTCGTGGCGTTTGGCTGTTCTTGCACTTTCACCACGTTCTTCGAAAATACGTTCGTCATTGACGTCGTAACCATGTTTATAGCAAAACTCTTTACAGATGCGACGCTGCTCTCCAAGACTCATATTTTCGACCTGTCGCTTACTAGATACACGAATGTATATAATCGCTTTTGTTTTTATTAGTTTTTCTTGTACTTTTTTCATAACTTACCTCTTATTATTATGACTTATTATGTTATCTAGGCAATAAAGGGTCGTAGAGTTTGGAACTCATGACTCTTTTGGCGTATTTTTAGCTTGGTCGATATAGACATTTGCCAGAGTCTCAAGTCGATAAATACTATCAAGAACAACGGAATCAGTCATCTCCTCAGGAGTGATACCTGTGATTTTTCGGAAATCTTCAATGCTAATAACTGGTTCGTTGCTCATAGCATCGCTAGTATACAGGCAATAAAACGATGCCTGTAAAAAGCGACAAAAATAGATAAGTTATTTTGAGATTATTCTAGGTCTTTGAAGTTTTTGCGATAGTTTGCGTTAATTTGTGATATCATAACCTTGAGTTCAGCTCTGCTGATAATTACTGGTTCTAGTTTACGTGTAATCGTATATGTAGTTACATTAAGCAGAGTAAATAGGCATCTATATCTGTTCTTGATTAGAATCTGTTTAAGATTTATACGTTTATTAAAAATCGACGCACTTTCGAAAGGAACTCCCGGCTGTTGGCTCATCAGTTTTTCAAAAATCTTATGCATGGCAGAATCGTACGATAACTTGCCGATTTGTCGTTTATTGCCATCCGCGATCTTCAGATAAATTGCTTCACCATCAAATAATATCGACACAGGTACGCCTGTTCCATGGTTAATATTAGCTTCGGAGAAGTCGGTTGTACTTACATCTACAATAAGCTGTTCAGTCTTCATGCTGTCGAGAAGATCATCTGGTAACCTGCCCATTGCTTCAAATTGTCTAGTCACATCATTGTGAACTAACTTATGGGCTAATTTTATTTTACCCTGTCTGTCGAGCAAACGAAGAATCTTTTTCTGGTCATTAGCATTTGCGTATGCAACGAGGTGTCCCGCATGCTTTAGTTCATATTCAAAAATCATGCTGTCATTTAATTCACTTTGCCGTTTTAGCTCTGCCAATACGGCGCTGATGGCATTTTTTATACTAGAATTGTCTCCGTTCATACCTTTAATTATAAGCCAAATCTATTACATTGATTCGTGTAATTAGGATTATGCGAATAATAAATATTAAACCAAACACAAAAAGGTAAAATACCTCTACCTACGTCCATTAATATGCGTGCAAAATTGACGAAAAACAGTTTTACTATGCCGGCAAAGATACGCTCATCTGTTAATTGGGAAGATGCTATATTACAAATCCTAATTTTAGATATCAAAATGTTAGGTAAAATAAGTTTATGTAATCGGTAAAATACAGGGGAGCTTGGGTTTGTACAGGACAGTAGTTGGATGTGTGTTAGGATTTGACACCCTTATATATGCCACCCCTGTAAGATTTCACTAATGTCATCAAACTGTGAAAAGAACTCTCGAAATACAAGAACTTACACGGTAAGCATTTTAGAGAGTCCGTTAAAGGCTGAGTTAAGCTTGATCGTCTGTTCCTCGATCTTTAGCTCGTCATTGTATACTTGTAGCATTTCGACGCTTTTATGGCGAGTCAGCTGAGCTACTTCTAGTAAGTTTGGAAGCTTTTTAACGAGCGTTGTTGTGAACGAGTGGCGAAAAGCATGTACACTACTATCAATATCTAGCTCATCAAAGATACTTTTAATAATTACCGCCAATCCTCGTGTTGTCAGACCACCGCCTTGGCTTTTTCGGCGCTCACTCGTGAACAGAAAACTATTAGCATACTTGTTGGGGTTTTTCTCTATATACTCCTTGAGTGTGCGTCGCACGTCTTCTTGCATTGTCAGCGGTTCTTTATCGTCTCGTCCCTTGCCAAGTATGTGTAGACAATTTTGCTTGAGGTCTACGTCGTAATAGCGTAGGTTACAGATCTCAGCTTGGCGCAGCCCCTGAAATAACAGGAGATATATTAAGGCTCGCTCACGTACTCTGTCGGGATTACGGTTAATCCAGTGTATAATTCGGACTTGCTCTTCCTCGGTTAGACCTTGTCTTTTGTGAATTTTACTTTGCTGAAAGCATTTTACCGTACCGCTAATATCCCGGTCAATAATACCGCTTGCGTACAGGAGATATGTTAGACGCTTGGCAACAGTTAGCATCTTGTTTTTGGTTGCGACACTACAATCTTGTTTAGCGAGCATCCTTTTGTAATCGATGAGAACATTATGATCAAATCTACTCCTGCTACTGACAAATACGATAAAACTCGTCAGACGATAGCGATAATCTCGTAGCGTCTCGCGACGTATATCAAGCCTATCCAGTAAACCCAGCAAGGCATCATCTGTGTTTATAATGGTTAATACCTTCAGGTTTGTTTCTGTCGTGTCTAGCATTACGGAACTCTCCTGTAGAGTAAATGTTCAACCTCAATATCTCGCTTTTGAAGTTCAGGGGTCAATTCGGTACCTCTATGACATTGCTCGGGTTTACCCTCACTACACATCAAAGCTAGATGTTCGCCATTTTGAGCACGAGTAGCGATACTATCTAATATCTCAGCATAGTCATCACCCCTAACAAAACCACCAATACTCGGTTGATGTTCGTATGCAATATCAGCCTCAGCTAGGTACTCTGCAAGTCTCGCACCATTAAACCAGTAGAAACGAGATTGAGGCTTGTTGCGAGCATCAATCACGACCTGAATGTTGGCGGTTTTAAGTAGGTCGATAAACTCAGTAATCGCCCGATTTGAGTGCCCGATTGTCCATATTTTTGGTGATCGTTTCATGTTTTAATTATACCAAAAATAAGCGCAAAATAACAGAGGTGACAGCGTTATTTTTGTATCCTTGCTAGCTGTTTTATACCCTATTTCTATACCTGATGAATGTCTGTAAATCTACGCTTAAGGCGTGACTGTTGCATCCCTAATCATGTCCAATGATAGGTAATTAGGTGTGACTATGAAAGTAGCTCAGCTTTCTTTTTGTTGAACTCGGCCTGTGTGAGGACGCCGTCTTGTTTGAGCTTTGCAAGCTTCGCTAATTCGTCGGCGACACTATTTTGGGTAGATAGAGTTTTAGGTGCTGGCTTGTTTGGTGTAATAGCTTTGTACTTGGTGATACCCTCATAATAAAGTTCCATATCCTTCGCTTTATCATCAAGAATTTCGTAATGCTCGCCATCTAGCATACCAACATATTGGACATTGATAATCTTGCCATTGAAACCGGTTATACGCATTTTGGTGTATGGTACAGAAACGACAATTTCACTATTTTCTGCAAAGATAAATCGTTGATTGGTCAGTATGATATTGCCTCTACCAACTGTCGAACTAGTAGTAACAGTTTTTTCAGTGGTAGTAGCTGTTTGCTTACTTCCCGCTGTTGTGGCACCCGCAACGGCTCCGAGCGGCCCAAGTAGTATGCCACCGACTACAGCGCGCCCTACAACACCTTTCCTTTTACTCTTTCCTACGGTCTCTTGGACGGTACTATCAACTAACGCTATACGTTGTGCAATGATTTCTAGGTATGGCACCTCGTCAGGTTCTAGCGGCAGTTTAATGCTTAGGGAGATGGAGTCTATCTCGCCATCAAGTATCTTTTGTTTCCGAGCCTCTTCCATGCTAGCCCGTCGTATCTTTTCTCCCCGTCTTTGTTTATGTGCTTCTTTTATTTTGTCAAATAAACCCATATCGTCCTTTATAATGATTAGTTATTACAGGCGGGTTGTCTTCCAATAAAAATGGACACCCCGCAGGCGTCTAAACCAATAGTTGAGCGATGAAGCTCTGCTATTTTTTATGCGAGATGCCCAGTTTTGAGCTTCATTAACGCAAAAAATGTGCTTCGCGCAACTATTGGTTTAGACTTCTTAATCATAACATTTATTACCTCCGTTTAATAGGGAGTTAGCTGCTGAGAAAACATACTGGTGATTAAAGTCCTAGTGTCAGTTATTGTGTATACCGAATACTGTTTGTTCTGAGCTTTTGATCTTTTCGAAGTTCTAATACACGCTGTTAATATGATACTCATATGACTCCTCGATTTGACCCAATAATTCGTACCAACGTATCAGTTCTTGCTTTAGTGAGTTCCAATTCTTAATACGATAGTCCGCCAAGAAAAGTAGAGGCCGTTTGTTGTCCTCTATTTTTTTGTGGTAATCACTGCAGCCATGATATAATGCGGTTATGCAAGACGACTCATCGCAAGATTGGCAAAAACCAGCAGAGACAGCTTCTGGGGCGCCTTTTCAAGCGGCTGTTTCAGAAGCAGAGTTAAATACGAGTGCAGAATCGACCCAGCCAGCTTCAGTTGATGCCGAGGTGGCAGATTCAGCTGCTCCAATTAACATTAATTCAGTAGAGGACAATACTCCAACATTTGGCGATGATGCAACGCCAGCGGTCGAGCCTGACGATAGCGAAATTCTTGTGCGCTGGCAAGGTCCAGAGCATCTCTATAGCGAGCGTTCAATGATGTGGTATGCAGCTTTGGCGCTAGCGACGCTCATAATGATGGCGATTGCTTATTTTGCGTTTAATTCGCTGACATTCACCATTTTGTTGCCAGTGATGGCGGTGGCGCTGGGCGTGTACGCGCATCGGCCGCCAGAGATTATTGATTATACCTTGACCCGCAAGGGTCTGTATGTTCGCGACCGGCTAATGCTGTATGATCAGTTTAAATCGTTTGATGTTGTCACTATCAATAATGTTCATCATATTGCGTTAATTCCGCGCAAGCGCTTCCAATTAGGGCAGAATATTTACTTTCCTGAGGAATCGGGCGAGAAAATTGTCGACATGCTAGCGGCGCGCCTGCCGATGAAAGAAGTCAAGCCAGATTTTATCGACCGAATACTAGCCAAGCTTCACTTGTGAAAAGTGTTTGAGTATGCTATTATCAACTAGTTAGCACCCGTAGCTCAGCTGGATAGAGCGTTGGTTTGCGGTACCAGAGGTCGTGCGTTCGAATCGCGCCGGGTGTACCACATGTTTTTATACGAGCCTGGATCGGATGGTTCGTGTCTGATGATTGAGAGTGTCTACCCTGCTGGGCGGGCGCTTTTCGTTTGGTAGACAGTTGCTATGCTGCTGATGTTTGTGATTAAATAGAAGTATGACTAATGAGGAATTATCCAATCAGATACAAAAACTAAGTGATGTCGTTGCCAATTTAGCGAAAACGATGAACGAACGGTTTGAGCAAATCGACAGACGCTTTGCTCAAATAGACAAACGCTTCGAAAAAAACGACGAGCAGTTTGCACAGATCGACGAACGTTTCAACAGTATTGATGAACAGCTCGCCGATATTCGCAACGACCATAAAACGTTGGTTGATATCGTGAAAGATATGGATTTGCGAATGGATAAGGGTTTCAATGAGCTAAAAGCTGAAGACGGCAAAATTCATGCCGAGATTGCTAGTCTGCGACTTGAACTTTACCACGAATCTGGCAGCCGCGAGTTGGTGGACGATACTTTGTATGGTTCGTTGGACAAGCGCTTGCGCCGACTAGAGGCAAAGTTTCCTGATTTGGCGTCGAGCCAAGCGGTGTGATATTTGGCGGAGAGACAGGGATTCGAACCCTGGGTACGATTACTCGCACACACGCGTTCCAGGCGTGCACCTTCAACCACTCGGTCACCTCTCCTTCGCTTACAATTCTACCAGAAAACGCCAGAAATATGAATTGCGCTTTATTCTGCGCCCGACTAATTAAAAATGTAGTATTTTACACAATCTTCATCGGTTGATTTATTAAACGTCACTTGTCTATAATAGATTAATATGACAGCGCGAAAGACAGCAAGGCCGATAATTCAACTTAAAAAACTTACAAAAATATACGGTATAGGCGACGCGGCGCACGATGCGCTCGATGAAATTGATCTGACCATCCGCGAAGGCGAGTTTATCGCCGTGATGGGGCCGTCCGGCTGCGGCAAGACGACTTTGCTTAATATCATTGGTTTTTTGGATCGGCCTGACCAGGGCGAATATCTGTTCGAGGAGCACTCGACCGCTCGCCTATCAGAACGGCAGTATGCCAAAATTCGTTCTAACAAGATTGGCATCGTTTTTCAAAGTTTTAATTTGATTAATCGCTTGACGGTGCTGGAAAATGTCGCTTTACCGCTGATTTACAAAGGCGTACCGCGCGTCAAACGTCTGGAAATGGCTAGTAGCATTCTAAAGTCGTTCCATTTGCAGGAGCGCGAATATTACATGCCGTGGCAGCTATCGGGCGGCCAGATGCAGCGTGTGGCGATTGCGCGGGCTTTGGTGAATAAACCGAGCATCATTCTAGCCGACGAGCCGACCGGCAACCTTGATAGCCGCTCTAGCCACGTTATTATGGAGGAGCTGGCTAACTTGCACAAAAAAGGCAATACCATTGTCATGGTGACTCACAACCCGAATCTGACTAGCTATGCTAGCCGCGTGATTAACATGCTTGACGGCAAGGTTGCTAGCGACCGCCGCGTAACAGTTGAATCGCATACCGAATCAAAGGAAGTAGCAATCCCGCTGCACAAATCAGACGCTTCTAAAGACAAGAATGACGCAGATGCTAAGAACGCCAAGGATAAGGACACAAAAAAAGCCAAAGAAGAAACAAAAGAAGCTACCAAAGATAAGCCTAAAAAGACAGCCAAAAAGAGCGAGGACGACGAAAAATGAGGTTAATGACAGTTGAACACATCACTGATGCTTATCAAACATTGCGGCGCAGCCGCGCGCGTACGGTGCTGACAGCGCTGGGTATTGCTATCGGCGTGGCTAGCGTGACGTGTATTTTGGCGATTAGCGACGGTGCTCGCGGAATGATTTCTAACCAAGTTAATACCTATGACGGCAAGCTAATGATCGTCCGTCCAGGCGCGCAGACGCGCGATTTGAATGCTTATCTCAATCCGGCCGGGCAGCAGTTATTCGGCACTAGCTCGTTGACCGAGGCTGATATCGAAGCCGCTAAGTCAATTGATGGTATTGACGCGGTGGTGCCGCTAATGATTTTGAATGCTACCGCTAAAACCTCTCGAGCTGAGGTGGCTAATAATGTTGTACTTTCTACTACTCCTGCGTTTATCAAGACTGCAGATATCAAAATGAATGCCGGCCAGTTTCTCGGTGAAGAAACTGACGATTCAGCGGTGGTGATTGGCAGCGAGCTGTCAACTAAACTATTCAATACTGATCGTTCGGTTGGCCAGATGTTCACGATGTACGGCCAGCAGTTTACGGTTATCGGCGTTGTCAAGACTGGCGCTAACCCGGTTAACTATAATACCGTTGATTATGGTAATGCGATTTTTGTCTCTTATAATCAAGGTAAATTGCTGCACAAAGGCAGTACGCAGATTCAACAAATTAACGTTCTGGCAAAGGACAAGGATAATGTCTCGGCTGTTAAAGATAAATTGAAAGAGAAAATCCTCAAACAACACCTAGGCGAAGCCAACTTTACTATTCTAAGTGGCGCTGATATTGGCCGGCCGACTGGCGAATTGTTTAGTGCCTTAACAGCGGTGATGGCGGCCATTGCAGCGATTTCGCTGGTAGTGGGCGGCGTTGGTATCATGAATATCATGCTGGTTGGCGTGGCTGAGCGCACCCGCGAAATTGGTATCCGCAAAGCAGTTGGCGCTAGCCAGCGGACGATTATCGGGCAATTTTTAGTCGAGTCGCTGATGATTAGCCTGCTGGGCGGCACTTGCGGTTATCTGGTTGGTTGTTTGTTAGCTGTGATCATTAGTTCACAAATGAGCTTTGGGCCGACAATGACCTGGTCAACAGCGATTGCGGCGTTGTTGATGGCGGTTGGTTCTGGCGTAATCTTCGGTACTTACCCTGCCCTGAAAGCGGCGCGCAAGAACACTATTGAATCGCTGCGGCAATACCATTAGAAGCTGAATTTCTACCGATAGACAATAAACAAAATAGACAGCACCAGACTGTCTATTTTGTTTTTACTTATCTTAACGCGCGTTTATTTTTCGAGGGCTTTTTTGAACTTTTCAATTAAATTAACCTGGGTTGGGTCGACATTATTGAGAATTGCCACGTAAATACTGGCAAAATCTGCTAAAATACAACCCCACAGCATCTGCTGTAGCGGTGTTTTGCCTGCGAGTGGTACCACGTTTGATTTCGGGCGTTTGCCAGATAGCATCTGATCGCTGAGCGAGAAGCGTTTGAGGATGCGCGGGTGTTCGAGATCGCTTAGCAAATCAAATACCGCGAAAGGCTTCTCGACCGGGTGACTAGTCCAGCCAATAAATTCGTTGTGGCTGAATTCTGGCAAATAGTTGCAGAATGCAACGTTTTTAGCATTTTCGTTCCAACTAATTTTCCACTTATAAGCTAGCGGCGCCATCAAACTACCGCCGTAGAAAACCGGTGTTTTGCCGACAGCGATTAAGGCCAGCTGCTTGGCGTAGTTTTGCTTGGTCGGTACATCTTTGGTCCAGAGTGCGCTCTCCTTCTCTAGCCAAGTGCTAATAGCCGCTAGTTCGTCAATGTAGGTGCGGTCAATCAACTTGAAAGCATTAAGCACTTCAAATAGCGCTCGCAGCGAATAAATTACGGCCATGCGCGGTTGGCAATCTTTGGGAATGAGTGCTGATAGGATATGTTCTCGTTGAGCAATCTCGTTAAGCTCTCCACCAGTAGCAATGATAGCAATTTGGCAGCCATGTTCAATCGCCTGCTTGAGGCATGATAGAGTTTCCTCGGTGTTGCCTGAATGGCTGCTAGCGATAACTAAGGTATTGTGATCGGCGTAATGCGGCAAATCATAACCCTTGACGACGTCGAACGGAATTGATAGCGTGTCGTTGAGCAGCGACTTAGCGAGGTCGGCCGCTAGCGCCGAGCCGCCCATGCCAGCGACGATGATGTTGCGCAGTTCGCGGCCGTCGTGCTCGGCGTCGCGCAATTGGCAGTCAAAATTTGCCTGTTGATAGAGTTTAGCTGCAACTTCGAGAGCACCTCCGTTGTCTCTTTGCTTCAAAATATTAGAGTCATCTAGCATGTAAAATCACCTTTCTCTTGCGATATTTCCTATAACTATGATACAGTATATACTAAATAAAGCATAAAAGTAATGAAGAGGGTGGGCACATGGATATAAAACCGCAAACAACGCAGCCAATTAGCGATGATCAAGATCTCGCTAAGGTTTTGGCTGGCGTAAGTAACGGAGCGAGCGCAACGAGCACACAGCCAGCAGCACAATTGCCGCCGCTGCCTGATTTGCCGCCAGAGCCAGCGCCGGAACCGGAACCAGTTGCACAGCTAAAATCAGCTAAAACGCCAACTACAGTTACGCCAGTTGCTGACAACGATCTTGATAATGTCAAGAACGAAGCTATCAAAGAGCTTCGACCGCTGGTAGATAAGCTCAACATCTCTGCCGAAGAAAAATTTGACACTTATCTGCTATTGATTCGCTCGACGGACGACAAAACCTTGATTGCGCCGGCGCATGAAGCTGCTAAAAATATTACTGATGAATCTCGCCGCGCTCAGGCTTTGCTTGATGTCATTAAAGAGATTGATTTCTTATCAAACCCGCAGCCGTAATAGATTTTCTCTGTTAATCGCGCGATAACACCTCCGTAAGCCCTCCTCGGAGGTGTTATACTATAGTTATGACTATTCGTTTTGCAACTGATGATGAAATCAACCGCTGGGATGATCTAGTGGTTCATAATAGCGATCGCGGCAATATGCTGCAAGGGTCGGTTTTTTTAAATTTGAAGCGGCTAGCTAACTGGCAACCGCGTTTTATCATCTGCGGCGAGTTAGCAATTGGTGCTATCGAAAAGCATATTCCCCTGTTCGGCAAAGTGTGGTATATCCCGAAAGGTCCGGGCGTAGCAACCGCTAGCGAGCTAGCTTCAATAGTGCCGGTGCTGCGCGATTTTGCTCGCCAGCAAGGCGTTTTTACTATCAAAATTGAGCCGGAATTATTGCGTGGCACTGATATTTCCGCGATTGAACTATTGCCTACTCGTCCAATTCAGTACAATGCTTCGACCGTGGTGGTTGATCTACATAGTGATCTTGACACAATCCTTAAGGACTTACCGCAAAAGGGCCGCCACGCTATCCGCCGCGCTGATCGCGACGGTGTTGTCGTCAAGCGGGTGCCAGTCAATGATGAAACTTGCCAGGCGATGTATGATTTGTTCAAAGAAACGGCCGATGGCGCCGGCTTTACGATTCGTTCGCCGCAATACTACCGCGAATTCTACCAGCAATACGCTGATGCCAACCAAGGCCAGCTATTCTTTGCCTATTATCAAGATCAGCTGGTGGCTGGTGCTTTTGCGGTGATTCTGGGTACTAAAAGTACTTACAAAGACGGCGCTTCAGTTCGCAAGCGTACAGCCTACGGCGCTAGTCACCGCCTGCAATGGGAAGTAATCAAATGGGCTAAAGAGCATGGCTCGCTCGAACACGACCTCTGCGGTACGCCAGCTTCCGATGAAATGAGTAACCCGAATCATCCGCGCTATGGCTTGGGGCGCTTCAAAACTAGCTTCAATAAGCACATCACTGACTATATTGGCGCTTTCGAGATCCCAGTTTCACCTGTTAAGTCGCGGCTTTGGAGCAAATATATTGAACGATTAGTGCGCCGATTATACTTCGCCCGGCATCATGAATCATACTATTAGGCCGCTTAGAAGCATTCTCAGCCCTAATCGTCGCTACTTAGCTTTAATATTCAAAATAGCTTGCCGCACTGTCTCGATTTCGTTCCAAGAGTGAGCTCCGTCGGCGCGTTCAATAGTTTTTTCGTGTCCTTTACCCAGGAATATAACAGTATCTTTCGAGCCAGATACTCGCGAGACAGCGAAATTAATGGCCGCAGTGCGGTCTGGTACTAGGAAGAGATTTTTATCGCGTTTTTTGCCGGTTTTTTCGGCGCCCGAAGCGATTTGCGATAGTATGGTATTGCCATCGACATCGCGATCGTCTTCCTCGGTTAAGACAATCTCATCGGCGTATTTGCCAGCGATTTCGCCCTGAATGGCGCGTTTAGCTTCGTCACGGCGGCCAGCCGAGCCGAACAATACCACCAGCTTACCCTTCGTTGCGTTTCTAACATCATTTAGCAACCGTTCAAACGAGTCTGGCGTGTGCGCAAAATCGACAATCGCCGAGAATGGCTGTCCAGCGTCGACCACTGTCATGCGGCCCTCTACGCCCGCTAAAGCGGCAATTCCCTGTTCAATTTGGGTTTTGGTCAAGCCAACCTCGCGGCCAACGGCAGCCGCCGCTAGGCTATTATAAACATTGAACTCGCCTGGAATATTAACATGAATGTGGTAAGAATCGCCATCAATTAACGCTGTGTAATCGCTGCCGTGGGCGCTTAAATTGATATCTTGCGCCCGCCAATCGCCAGATTTGAGGCCGTAGCTGACCGATTGTTTGACGGCCTGGCGAAAAGTTTCAGCAGACGGATCGTCGGCGTTAATGATACCGACGCGGCTGGCTAGTTTAAATAGTTTGGTTTTGGCAGCTAAATAGCGCTCAAAAGTTCTGTGATAGTCGAGGTGTTCGTGCGTAACGTTAGTCATGACGGCGATCTCGATTGGTACGCCAAAGGTACGGTGCTGGGCTAGCGCGTGGCTAGTTACTTCCAAAACTACCCATTCGACATTCTGTTTCTTGAATTCTGCTAAGCGTTTTTGTAATAGCGGCGCTGAAACTGTTGTCATATGAGCAACTTGCGGTGTGATGTCACTGCCGACGCCGTAAGCGACAGTAGTCATCAGGCCTGCTTTGATGCCAGATTCGGTGAGCATTTTGTGGATCATGAAGCAGGTCGAGGTTTTGCCGTTGGTGCCAGTCACGCCGATGACGCGCATATTGTGCGCTGGATAACCGGCCTTGGTGGCAGCGGCAGAGGCTGTCAATAGATGATAAGTTGGCTCGATTGATTGGTATAAACTAGCGGGAATGGCCTTTTTCAAAGTTTTCTTGAGTGAATTCATACCGATATTATAGCATCGACCTCTTGGCGGTGGTACAATTAAGTAGATGAAGGTTTTGGGAATTGAATCAAGCTGCGATGAAACCGCGGCAGCCGTAGTTGAGGACGGTTCTCGGATGTTGTCAAACGTGGTGCATTCGCAGATTGACATCCACGCGCATTTTGGCGGCGTGGTGCCCGAAATTGCGGCGCGCAGCCACATCGAGGCTATCGGTCCAGTCGTCGACGAAGCTCTCGCTCAAGCGGACTGTACTTGGGACGATATTGACGCTATCGCTGTGACCTACGCGCCAGGTTTAATTGGTTCGCTGCTAATTGGCTCGCTAGCAGCGCGAACGTTAGCAATTTTACATCGCAAACCGCTCTACCCGGTGCATCACGTCGAGGGACATGTCTACGCCAATTTTATTACCGAGCAAGCGCCCGGGCCTGTTCAGCTTGCTCTGCCGAAATCCCAGCCGCGCTTTCCCCTCTTGGCCTTGATTGTCTCTGGCGGACACACGCAGCTGGTACTCTTTCGCGGCCACGGCGATTATCAACTGCTGGGACAAACTCAAGATGACGCTGTCGGTGAAGCTTTCGATAAAGTAGCCAAAATTCTCGGCTTGCCCTACCCTGGCGGCCCGTCGATTGCGCGCGCGGCTGAGTCGGGTAATCCTGATAAATACCATTTACCCAAAGCTAAGCTCGATAATCCGTACAATTTTTCGTTCTCAGGCCTCAAGACAGCCGTTCTAAGGGCTGTACAGCGCGAAGTGGGCAAAGACTTCACTTTTCCATCGCACGAGCTTCCAGGGCTTGTCACGAGCTCGCAGCAGCACGATTTTGCAGCTAGCTTCCAGAAAGTAGCAGTCGAAACGCTAGTTGAGCGTACCTTGCGTGCTTTTCAGGACTTTCGACCGCAATCAGTGGTAATTGCTGGCGGCGTGGCTGCCAACCAAGAACTGCGCCGCCAACTGCGCCAGAAACTACCGATTAACATTGAGTACGCGCCGATTCAGCTATGTACCGATAATGCGGCAATGATTGCGGCATTAGGCTACCAGCAAGCTCGACTGAGCGATCCAGCTGATCCATACACACTCGAGGTATTCCCTAGCCTGTCAATGGCCAAAACCGCCTGGAACAATGCCGGAGTGTTGTAAATGCCACAACTATTTAACTCTGTTGATAATGATGGATTGATCGATATTTTGAATGGCGGCGGTATTGGCGTACTGCCTACTGATACAGTTTATGGTCTTGTAGCACGGGCCGCTGATCCAGCAGCGATCCAAAAAATGTACGACACCAAGAAGCGCGCTAGCCAACCAGGAACGCTAATCGCTAGTTCAATTGATGATTTGGCGAAATTAGGGCTAGATTCTAATCAGCTATCATTAGCAGCTAAGTTTTGGCCCGGTCAAATTAGCGTGGTTACTAATGCTGATAATATCGCTACTTATCTCAAACAAACGCGGGATAACTTAGCTGTGCGCATTCCCAACGACCCTTCACTGTCGCGGCTTTTGGCGCGGACTGGTCCGTTGATGACTACTAGCGCTAATCTGCCAGACCGGCCAATTTCATCGACAATTGCTGAAGCTAAAGCCTATTTTGGCGACAAGGTTGATTTTTATGTCGATGGCGGCACTATAACTAGTAATCAGCCGTCAACTATTATCGGCCTTGATGAGCATGCAAATATCATTGTATTTCGCCGCGGGGCTGTTGATATTGATCGGTTATTTACTAAGTAATTTTTTGGTGCTGCGGATGGCTCTTTTAGCTAGCGGTAACCCGTGCCGCCAAACCGGATAAAACTGACTCATTGGATAATCGTAAGTACCAGCTAATTTATTCTCATGGCTAGCGAAGCCGCGCTTGAAGTTGCTCACGCCGTCGTTGAGCAGGCCGTTCATGTCGTAACGCTTAATTCCCTGCCGCTTGCATTCGGTGATAGCGTGCCATTTTAGCGCGTAATTAGCACGCAAGGCTTGGCCGCGATCATTCATACCGCCGTATAGCTCAAATGAGGTTTCGCGGCTAGTCGCCAGCCAAAGAAATGATACCGGGCGATTGTCTTCGTAAGCAGCGAAAATTTGCGAGTACTCCCCTAGCTTGTCGTGAATATCGTAATAATACTGGTCGTCATGCAAAGCAAATTTAGCGCGTTTAGCAGTCTGCCGATAAATTTCGAGGCAAGCAGCAATGTCTTGGTGCGTTTTTACCGGTTTGATATCAAGTCCAGCCCGGCCGGATTTACGGATATACTGGCGGGTTTTTTTGGTCATCGCGGCCAATAGTTCGTCGGTTGTATGAGTCAAATCCAAAATCAAAGTACGCGATAACAGAATATTGTTTGGCGATTGGCGCCAACCTTTGGCGCGGAGCGGATGTTCAGTATCTGGCTCGATAGTTAGCACAGCGCATGGCAGATTATGCTTAACGTAATTAACAATTGTCGTCAAAACATCGTCTTCCCTACCTTGTTTGTAAACTGGCCCGCGCGGAATGTAGCTTAACTGATTAAGCGGTTTAGGCAGGTTTCTCAGTAATATCTGCGCAGCGCCAATTGTTTCGTTGCCGTCAACTATAGTAATTCGTTGAACGCGCCAATTGTGCGCCGCTTTTACTTCTCCCCATCCCCAGAGCTGCAGCGGGTGCCCGCCAAACTTAGCAACAGTCTCGTCCCAGGTAGCTTTTTCGTCGCATAGTATTGTATCAATCATATGTTTAGTATACATCGTTTGTGCTATAATAGGATAGAACACAAACACGTGGAATAAAAAACAGCAAGAGGTGAGGAATAGCAAACTGTGGAATTGCTATGCTTGGTTATTTTGCTAATTTTCACGTGAAATGAATCGAGAATGAAATGAGCTTAGCTAAAACTTATACTCCGAACGAATATGAACCGTCAATTTACGCCTTGTGGGAGGAATCTGGCGTATTTAAACCGAAAGGTCAGGGCCAGCCGTACGCGATTGTGATGCCGCCGCCAAATGCTAACGGCAATTTGCATGTCGGGCACGCTTTAGGGTCGGCAATTCAAGATATTTTAGTACGTTATCACCGTATGCAAGGCTATGATGCTGTGTATATACCGGGAGCTGACCATGCTGGCTTTGAAACTTGGGTAGTTTACGAGCGCGAGCTAGAGAAGCACGGCCAGACGCGCTTTGACTTCAATCGCGAAGAATTATACGCGCAGGTATGGGATTTCGTAGCCCAGCGTCGCGGCGATATGGAATTACAACTGCGGGCGATTGGTGTGGGCGCTGATTGGGACGATTTGGTATTCACGCTCGACGATAAAGTTATCAAAACTGTCTACGATACTTTTGAAAAGATGTGGCAGGACGGCTATATTTATAGGGGCGAACGCATCGTCAATTACTGTACGCAGCACCAGACGAGTTTTTCGGACTATGAGGTTGTTCACAAAAATGAAAAAGGGAAGTTGTGGGAAATCGCTTATCCGCTAATCGATAAAGTCGGCGAAATTGTTATCGCTACGACGCGTCCCGAGACGATGTTTGGCGACGTAGCCGTAGCGGTTAACCCGAACGACGAGCGGTACAAGGATCTTGTCGGCTGCAAAGTATTGCTGCCGATCGTTAAGCGCGAAATTCCCATCATCGCTGACGATTATGTCGATCCAGCTTATGGCACTGGTATGGTGAAAATTACACCAGCACACGATCCGAATGACTTCGAAGTAGGCAAGCGCCACAATTTGGAGTTGGTCCAGGTAATCGATTTCGACGGCAAAATGATTAATGTGCCAGGTCAATTTGTTGGTATGACGGCGCTAGAAGCTCGTAAACGCGTTTTAGCGGCGCTCGAAATAGACGAATTGCTGCGCGGCGAAAAAGACATCGAACACCAGGTTGGACATTGCTACAAATGCGGTTCGGTCATTGAGCCGCTTGCCAAAGAGCAGTGGTTCGTCAAAATGCGCCAATTGGCTGATAACGCTATCGCGGCAATTGAGCGCAAGGAAGTGACGTTTACCCCTGAAAATAAAGGCGATGTTGTCATTAAATATCTCAAAGACATTAAAGATTGGAATATCAGCCGCCAGATACCGTGGGGCATTCCGATTCCAATGTTTCAGTCCAAGACCAATCTGGACGATTGGCGCTACAGCACCGAAGTCGATAAGAAAGAAATCGTTGTAGATGGTACAACGTATCGCCGCGAGGAGGATACGCTTGATACTTGGTTCAGTAGCGGCCAGTGGCCGTATATCACTACCGATTATTTGGATGCTGGCAAACTGGCCAAGTATTATCCGAATACCGTCATGGAGACAGCAGGCGATATTTTGTTTGCATGGGTAGCGCGGATGATTATGCTGGGCCTATATCGGACTGGCCAGGTACCGTTCAAACATGTGTATTTGCATGGCTTAGTGCTTGATGAAAAGGGTATCAAGATGAGCAAGAGTAAGGGTAATGTCATCAATCCGATGGAGACAGTGGCGAAATATGGCTCGGATGCGCTACGTATGGGTATTATTGCTAGCCGCAGTGCTGCCCAGCCGCAAGCGTTTAATACTGGCAAGGTAGTAGCAGCTCGTAATTTCTGCAACAAGCTGTGGAATATTGCTCGCTATACTGAAAATTTGGTTGGCGACCGCACGCCAACGGTCAGCCCGCAACTACAATCGCTGGCTGACCACTGGATTGCTCGCCAACTAGACGAGGCAGCACAGTCGCTAGATCGGCAGATTGCGACCTATCATTTCGCCGAGGCTGGCGAGACGATTTATCACACCGTTTGGGATGATGTAGCCGATTGGTATATTGAGGCTAGTAAAGTTGAGCAAAATATCGACATGAACGCGTATGTTCTAGACACAATTTTGCGGTTAACACACCCATTTGCGCCGTTCTTGACCGAAACAATTTGGCAGGCTTTGCCGTGGCACGATACGATCTTGGCTAGCGAAACTATGCCAGACCGCCTAGAGTACGACGATA
Source organism: uncultured Candidatus Saccharibacteria bacterium (assembly GCA_963531145.1). GTDB lineage: Bacteria > Patescibacteriota > Saccharimonadia > Saccharimonadales > Saccharimonadaceae > Saccharimonas. The sequence goes on along the minus strand of CAUSEX010000003.1, from coordinate 32,498 downwards.
TCGCTGCTGCTGCATTCGGCCGCTTGAAAGATTTAGTATCAGAAGCACGCTACGTAGTTAGCGAACTGCCGGGCAATAAACGCTATGGTCTGTTGTACATGGACGATTCGCTGGTGGCTGATAATATCGAACTTGTCAAGAAGCTAGCGCGCGTTACCTCGGTAGAACATGTTGACCAGGCTAGGGGATTGCGCTTGGCGGCTAGCGGGCGAGACGTTTGGCTAGACATTGACGACGAAACGCTTTACGAGCATCAAGCTAATCTCGAGAAACGTTTAGCCGAAGAACGCCAGCATATCCGGACACTCGAGACGCGCTTGGCAAACGATAACTATGTAGCCAAAGCTCCGCCGGCTCTGGTCGAGGAGTCGCGCAAGACACTCCGTGAAAAACAAGAACTAATTACCCGGCTACAGAACGAGCTGCAAGTTGTGTCGAATAAGTAAAAGCTAGTCGATAACTGGCAAATTTGCGTTATCAAAAGCGTGCCGGCCGCCTTCTTCTAATAAGGATAAAATGTTTTTGTGGTGGTGGCGGCGATCCGGTGAAATGCTAGGCGATTGGTAGCGAAAACTGTTGCTGAGCATGCCTTCTGAGAGATTATGCTCGGAATGGGTGTGCTGCATTCGCGACTCGTTGATGGTTCGCAAATCTTGCGAACTGAGCTTTTGCATGGAATGATCATGCGTCAAACTGATATCAATTGCATGCCCGAAATGCCCGTCGTGGACAGCAACGCCGCTAGCTATCAGCAGACTAAGTGCGGCGAATAAGGTGTTAATGATGTGGGTTAAATGTGTCATAATCATGTTTATTTTAAGGTATTATGCCTACAAATATAGCACAAGTATGATAAAAAGTCAATAGTATGTCATAAAAATAAGATTATAAGTTAGTCTGAGATAGTGTTCGAACGATTCGCAAACAGATTACCGCTAGGTTTTAGCGCGCGAGTTGGCTATCTACTGGTGATGATATTTGCTACCGCGAACAATTTCTTGCGCTCGGTATAGCTGCTCAGCGAGAATCAGCCGTACCAACTGATGCGGAAAGACTAGCGGCGACAGCGACCAAACCAGGTTAGCACGCTGTGTCAGTGCTGCGCTGACACCAAAGGCGCCGCCGATAACTATCGTGATATTTTTACCTTGCACAAAGAGTTCGTTTAACTGGCGCGATAGGGTAGGCGAGTCAAACATCTGGCCGCGTTCGTCGAGCAGAATTACGAAATCTTGGGGATGTAAACGCGCTAAAATTCGCTCAGACTCTTCTTGGCGGGCCTGCTGGCTGTCTAGCTTGCTATGCGGTATCAATCGCCACTCAAAACTCCAAGGCTGCTTGCAGCGTGTTTGGTAGCGTTTGATGCCGCCTGAGACCCAATCCTCATGCTTTTTACCAACGGCGATAACAGTGATCATATGGCGATTAAGCGCTCTTTGATACTGTTGGCGATATTATCGAGCCGTTCATCTGAAATATCGACAGGGTAGTCGTGATGGAGCTGCAAGGTGTCGCGGTCATACAGCGGCACTAGATGGATATGGGCGTGCGGTACATCGAGACCTTCAACGACTACGCCGACGCGCAAGGGGTTAAGTTCGGCCTGGATAGCCTGGGCGATATTTTTAGCAGTTTGCCAGAGATGAGTGTAAGTTTCGTTACTGAGGTCCCAAATCAAATCAATTTGCTCTTTGGGCACTACTAGCACATGTCCGTCGCTGAGCGGATTGATATCGAGAAAGGCGATAACCATGTCGTCCTCATAAACCTTGCGGCAGGGAATCTCGCCTTTGATAATTTTGGTAAAAATTGAATCGTCCATGATTACTCCTTGTTTATCATAGTTTTTAGTTTATCAGACGCATAGTACAGCACGGAAGCCCCCTGCTTGACAGAAAAGGTCAATCCTAGGTTCAAGAGACCTTTTATATCTTTATCGGCAGTTTGGCGAGAGATGGCGTTTAATTCCGCGTGCGAGGAAATGGTAGCGTAATGGCTATCATCGGATATTAGATAGTATATAATTTGTTTTTGCCGGTCATTAAGGTTTTTGATAGAGTGAAGTTTCTTGGTTATAGCGCTATTTTCTTCATCGGTTCTTTTAGTATAATCTCGAAATTCCTTGATAGCCTCCAGAACTTTTTCGGTGTGATAATTAAAAAAGTAGGTAAAATCATACGAATCTTGTTCTGCGTAAATATAAGCGTAGGCGTACTGCGCTGGCGCTCGCTTAATGACTGTAGAAATTGGAAAATAAGCTAGCGCCCAATAACCGTTTTTCAGCATGTACCAATAAAACAAGCTGCGCGCTAAACGTCCATTGCCGTCAGTGAAGGGGTGTAGGTATCCTAGCCAAAAATGTAGCACGGTTGCTTTGACTAACGGGTGAATAAACTTACCGTTATCGTTGGCATACTCTACCAAGCGATCAAGCTCGTGTTCGACAAAGCTTTGGTTTGGTGGTACATGAGCGATTTTTTCGTTGAACCAGACGACTATATTGTCGCTGTCTTTGCGAAATCTACCCGAATCGGCGTCGGGAATCGTGTGGCGGGTTAGCTCTTGATGCAATTCTAAAAGTAAATTTTTCGATAGACTGCGTTCGACGAAATTTTCTTCGATTTTCGATAAAGTTCGATAGTTATTGAGAATCATCCAGTCGCTTTTGTTGCGCGGCTTGATGTTGTCGGCTATCATATGCTTAGCATAGCGCCGAGAAGTGTCTGCGCCTTCGAGCTGGCTTGATGCGATAGCCTCCTCGAGTATGCCTCTCGCGATATATTTTTGTCGTTCAGATCGGGTAGTAATTGCCGGCGTATTTGTGAGAAATTGTCCGCCAGCATACATATCGACAGTTCGCTGCGCTTCGTCAACTTTCTCTTGTCTAACCCAGCCGAAATGAGCGCCGTTTTTAGCGCGAATAGGCGTCGGCTGCGAGTTAAAACGCCTAACGGTGTAGGCTAGCTGCCACGACTCTGCTGGGGTAAGCTTAGGAATCGGATCAACAAAGCGTGCCTTATCCCAGTAAAGGTATTTTGACTCGTTGACTGCTTGCAAGTAAGGAGCTGCGGCTGCGGATTCATTAAAATACATGTCGATTAGATCTAATCGGCGTTTCGTAGATATAGTAGGTTGTTCTCGGATGATTACAAAATCTTTTTCCATAATATGTATATATTTGACACCATAATGGTAGCATAATGTAAAAAATATGTAAAGTATATGTATGTAGTTTACATATTTTTAACATATTAGCAAAAATGAGCAGCGTAGGGTATAATTACCTATGCAAGGAGAGGTGGCCGAGTGGTTGAAGGCGCACGACTCGAAATCGTGTATGCGGCAACGTATCGCGGGTTCGAATCCCGCCCTCTCCGCCAGGAAATAGCATGAATTTTTATACCGATTATGTTCTTGGCGAAAATTTTTAGATTGACTGCTTGCAAATATCGGGGTATTTATCGCGTCAGTACTAGCTGTGCTCATGGATTATTTGAATAGTGACGGGTGTAAGAATTACCTAGTATTCTGGTAATTTATCAATTAGCTCTAGCAGCTTTTCCCACGAAGCTCTGTCGGTGTGGTTGCGATCGACAACATCAGCATAGTATCGTATTGCATAAATATCTGGATAACTTGGGGCTGATATCCATTCCTGCATATCCAGTGGATATGCTAACTGATCAGAAACTCCAATAGCCGCACCATAATCAGTGGTCAATAGGTCAAGCCCATCATGCCTAATTTGATCTGCCCAATATTTGCAGTGCTTGACTGCTTGTTTGTAGGTCATTTGAGGGTGATTATTTTTACCGTATTCTTCTGGCAGATCATCAATTAGTTCCAATAACTTTTCCCACGAAGCTCTGTCGGTGTAATTATTGTCAATGTTTATAGCATATGTACGAACTCGATACAAAGGATAATATTTTTGCGGATCAATCCAAGTCTGCATATATAGTGCATAAGCTAACTGATCAGAAATCCCAATAACTTCACTGTAATCAGTAGTTAATAAATCAAGTCCTTTATACCTAATTTTGTCCGCCCAGTATTTGCAGTATTCAACTGCTTGTTTGTAAGTCATTTGAGGGTATTGGCTACTGCTACTATTCATATTTACCATTATAATGACTTTTGTTGATTTGTTTTACGCGTCTCAATCTCGTCAGCAATCGCAAATAGTGCCCGCCAGTCCTTTGGTTTGTCAACACCTTTGTCTAGGCTACTCAATATAGACAACATCTCATCAAGAGCGGGATCCAACTCGACTGTCGAGTCTTGTAACATCAAACTAAGTAATTCATCGATGACACGTTCAGACCTAGTTTGCGGATAGCGCGCGCCAGGTTGGCTGTAATCTCCGCACTTACACAATTCCGCGACATCCATAGCACGCGCAACTTGAATTAATGCTAGTACTTTAGTAGTATTGCCATTTTGAACTATGCTATCTGGCACTTTCTGTATCATTCTATCTATACTATAAAACATCTACGTAAGTGAGTCAGTTTTTCGTCATGGCTCAGGTCTGTATATCACAGCTCTAATCGTTATACTTGTGTTTCAAAGCTACGTTGTTATTTGGTCCGCTACCAGGTTTGTAGCGATCATGATGCTAGCTCTCGCAGAAATACCCTTCGCTCAAGCGTCTGGAATCTAAAGTGATAAATTGGACATACATCGATCTAAATACAGCAAAGAGCGTCCATACATTCTCTAATATATCGGTCTATCAACTCATGGAATTAGCTAAAATAAGCCCTCAACGACTTATCTTTGTTTAGCTCCGCTTATGAGTCATGAGCTTTTGGCAAGAATTTCTGAATAGATCGCTCACATTGATTAAGCAGTTTGACATTAAGCGGCACTGGATTATTATTGTTTAAAGAATAATACCTCTGGTCACATATACTAGCGAGATCATCCCACGATACAACAGACGAATCCTCGAGACCGCGCGCCAACGAGAACGCAAAGCTATCAAGATATTCAAGGACATCTGAATTATCGGCATTTTCACGAATCATTTGAATCATATCACGTGCTAGAATCGCCTGTTCATTTTGCTTCATAATCTTATTCCGGTTTTATAATTTATCGATTAGCTCTAGCAGCTTTTCCCATGATGCTCTGTCGGTGTGGTCATTGTCAACAGTAACGGCGTATACGCAAACTTTATATAGAAGAGGATATTCTCGTGAATTAATCCAAGTCTGCATCTCCAAAGGATACGCTAACTGGTCAGAAACCCCAATAGCTGCACCATAATCAGTGGTCAATAGGTCAAGCCCATCATGTCTAATTTGATCTGCCCAATATTTGCAGTGCTCGATTGCTTGTTTGTAGGTCATTTGAGGGTATTGGCTGCTGCTACTATTCATATTTATCATTATAATGGCTTGTGATTCGTTTTGCGCACTTTGATTTCGTCAGCAATCACAAATATCGCACGTTAGGTTGAATATAATTACCTTGTTGGCAAAGTGTCTCCGTTGATATAGCTCGCGCGGCATGAATCAGCGCAAAAATCTTGGCGATATTTTTGGTACGAGGAAGGAAAATGTTGCGCTTATGCTAAAGATTGCAAGGTTATTGTATCAATTAATCTGGCTTAATTTTTCCTTAATCTCGTGTATGATATTGGCAGCATACTCCGTGTCTTCAGTTGTTTCAAGTTCGGCACCCAATTCGGCAATTTCGTCGAGCAGTGGATAGTGATCCTGGAACACATCCCCCCAATCATCGCGCGCAAGTGTTGCGCCCACGATATAACTACCGAGACGGTCGAGTGGCTCATTTTTGCTGTTTTGCAGTATATGCTTGATTTTATCTACTACAATCTGCTTTCTATTGTCATACATAAGACTATCATAACATGAAATTACCCCCATTTCTGGGGGCAATTCGCATCCTTTCTACACTAGCGGTTGGGACGCCACTCCGAGAACAACTCGTTGCCATTCTCGTCAATGATCAAGTGGTAGTGCTCACGCTTGTTGTACTTATCGAAGATCAGCACATCTGTCACGATACTGTCATGTCGGTGATCGTATCCCGACCGAACCGCGACCTTAAAATCAGAATCTTCATACTGTACCGAGCGTTGCGTGACCTGAGTTTTCGCCCACTGATTCATCGCCATTTGCGCCATCCGAAGAGTAGCGCTTTCGCGGCGGTTTTCGGTGAAGTTCTGCGCACCATGTGGATCAAACGGATCGCGCCTATACGTTACGGTTCCGCCCGGATCCATGACATAGTGTCCGTGACCAGGACCATCAGGCTTGCCAACTCCACCGAAGTAGATGTTGGTGTTGCCATCTGAGTCTGTCGAGATCCAAACGCTGTCTCGATACTGAAGCGGGACTCCAGCTTTTGCGGCGAGCGACTTTTTGTCTTCGCGTCGCTTTCGACTTGCCGACTTCAACTCGTTGAGTCTAGCCTGGAAAGCCTTAGCGCACGAGTCAAATTCGGCCTTGGCACGCTTGAACTCAGATTGCGCGTGTTCATGCTCTGTTTTGGCAGACAGAAACGCCTGCCGAGCTCTAGCAAACTCGGCCTTAGCCACTTGGAAAGCTGGCTTAACAGCATCAAGCCGTTCACGAGCGCCGCGAATTTCAGCGACGAGCTGCCGCCGTTCGGCAACGCAGGTCTGAGACTCTGCTTTGTAAGCATGCCCCTGATCTGCGTACATACGTGCGCTAGCGCCGTCGTGCATATCGTGAGCCAACGAAGCCGACTCGAAAGCCGACTTCATGTTCTGATACGCCCGCTCTTGCTGAGCGTTCAGACTGTCGATACGCGGGCTGTTGGCCCGTTTGACAGACATGTAGGCCTCCCAGGCTGCCTGCTGATCTGCGTAGGCGACCTGTTTAGACTCGTAGGCACGGTTCATGACCGCGCGCGCCGAAGAGCGGTGCTCCCAGGCGGCTTGCTGAGCTTGCCAGGCTGCCTGCTGTCGCTGGCGGGCAGCCTCGCGAGCTGACCGCAAACGGTCAAGCTCAGCGTCTCGCTGGCGAGACATGGTATCATCCTCTCTGTAAAGGAGCGAAGTTACAGCGGTTACTGCAACTTTGCTATTTTACAACGTAAAGAGAATTTTGGCAATAGTCTGCTTAATAAGCGGCGAGCGTTACTTGCGGGCGAATATTTCTTTGGCGCTGAGTTTGCGGTTGTATTCGAGTGCGCCGAAGCGAAAGATACGTACGGCGATAGCCATGATGATGGTGGCAGAAACGGCCAGCAGGGCGATACCGATTACTGCTTCGCTGATTCCCAGGTTGCCGGCGGCGTTGCGCAGCATCAGTGGGATTGGCGATGTCAGTGGGAAGAGCGACAAGAATTTCACTAGCGGTGCGTCTGGCATTGATATGAACATTGAAACGGCATAAAGCGGGCCGAACAGCAAAATCATTACTACGCCGAAAAAACTGCCAGCTTCTTTGGCGGTTGGCACGGCGGCGCCGATAGCTACTAGCAGGCCAGTGAACATCATGAAGCTGCTAGCAAAGGCTAAAAAGCCGATGCCGATACGTAGCGGGTCGACTGGCAAGCTACTGAGGTCGACTGACGGTAGCTTGAGCTGGTCGTGGAAAAGCAGGTAGCTGATCAGCGCTGGCATGATAATCAACAGTCCTTGAACTATTGCTAGAATTATTAGCGAGATAATTTTGCCGACGATTAAGGTTCGCGCTTCGATGGTAGTGAGAATCATTTCGATAACGCGATTTTCTTTTTCTTCGGTGGTGCTAGTCAGCATCTGATTGCCAAAGAAGGTAATCAGGAAATAAAAGAGGATTAAAAAGATACCTGGCAGAATCATCTCTTGGACGCTGTCGTGGATTTTGCCATCGCGGTAGATAGTGCTGGTTGAGTTGATTTTGCCTTGGATAATTTTTTGAATAGCCGGATTAACTTCTGACTGAACAGAGGCGGCTAATAGACTATTGGCCAGACTGCCGTAGCGGCCGTTGTCAAAAATACCGACATCTTTACCGTAAACTTCGATTGATTGCTGGTCGAGATTCTTTGGATAGTAGATGTATGCGTCAAGCTGGCCATTTTTGACGCGGTTAATAGCGTTTTGCTTGTCGCTGGGATTAATTTCGGTGGCTTTAGCCGCGGCAAGTAGCTGCGGTTTAACCATTTTTGATTCGTCGGTAATAGCAATACTGAACGACTGGTTTTTGAGCTTTTCGGCGGCATCGTCGGTAGCTTGATTGGACAAAAATACCATCCCAAAAATTGCCGCAAACATCAATGGAAAGCTAATTGCTAGAATCCAGAACGATTTTTTCTTGAGGGCGCGAACGACCTCGAAACGAATGACAGTTGATAAATTATGCATTTTGCTTCTCCTCGTTGTTGCGGCTGTAGACTTGAACAAAAATATCATCGAGCGACTTGCCGCCAAATTGCTTGCGAACATTAGCGACTGTACCGTAAGCATGCGCTGTCCCGTCTTTGAGCAGCAGTATGCGGTCGCATAGGCGCTCAACTTCTTCCATCTGGTGAGTAATCATGACGACGGTAGCGCCTTTAGCCTGGTGCTCTTCGATGATTTCCATCAGTAGCCGGCGATTAACTGGGTCAAATCCTTTGGTTGGCTCGTCGAGAATTAGCAGCTCTGGGTTGTCGATGACCGTGATGCCGAGCTGGACTTTTTGCTGCTGGCCGCCGCTGAGCTTGTCGAGACGAGTTTTGGCTTTGTCGAGCAGGTCAACGCGCTTCAACAAATCAAGCGATTTTTGCCGGGCGTCGAGGCGGCTCATGCCTTTGAGCTGGCCGAAATAAGTCATGATGTCGATAACCGGCTCTTTTTTGTAAAGGCCGCGCTCTTCGGGCAGATAACCTAGTTTGATGCCGCTTGATACCGAATAGGGTTTGCCGCCGACTAGCAGTTCGCCAGCAGTTGGCTGGTAAATGCCGAGTAGGGCGCGAATAGTGGTGGTTTTGCCTGAGCCGTTACTGCCGAGAAAACCAAATGTTTTGCCGCGTTTGACCTCAAAACTTAAGTCTTTGATGACTTCGGTCTTGCCGAAACGCATCTTAAAATGAGTAATAGAAATAATAGGTTCCATATTTTCCATGATAGCATGGGCCGAACCAGTTGTGAAAATTACTAGCAAAAATGCTTGAAAAATCCACATTTAGCGTTTATGCTTGGTATACAGACGCTATATGTATAGTGTTTAGCAAAATAGACAAATATGCAAATAAATTGCGCGAGACGGGCTCAAGCAGCCTGATTAGTTTTTTTGCGCTCAAAAATAGCAGCTAAAAATAAGAAAGGAAACGATGGCAGATATTACAGTTGTGAAACGCGACGGCAGCCAGCAGCCGTTTGATGCTAACAAAATTAATTTAACTCTGCTGGCAGCTAGCGAAGGCTTGCCAGACCAAATTGCGAAGGTAGCGCAAATAGCGGCTGAATTGCAGTTGACGCTGTTTGACGGCATTACTACCGAGCAACTTGATGAAGCGCTTATCCAGACGGCAGTCCAAAATGTCAAAGACGACCCGGACTTTGACTCAATTGCGGCGCGATTGCTGCTGCGAACTATCTACCAGCAAGTACTCGGCGATTATACTAACAAAACTGAGCTTAAAAAGCTGCATGCGCAAAAGTTTCCCATCTATATTCGCCAAGCCGCTGAAGAGGGTCTACTAGATAAACGAATGGCTGATTCGCAGCTATTTAACCTCAAAAAGCTGGCGGCGGCGCTTGATCCGAGCAAGGATTCACTTAGCAAATATCTCGGCGTAGTTACCAACCGCAATCGTTACGCGCTGCGGCGCCAAAGCGGCGATCCGATCGAGGTGCCGCAATTCACTAACATGCGTATTGCTATGGGTTTGAGTTTTAACGAAGTCAATCCGACCGAGGCGGCGATAAAATTTTACCGCCACATGGCTAATCTGGAATACAGTCCGGGCGGTAGCACGCGGGTTAACGCTGGCGGTTCGTTTCCGCAGCTAAGCAACTGTTTTGTCATGGAGGTTCAAGACGATATGGCTTCGATAGCCAAAAGTATTCGCGATACCATGTTTATTGCTAAAGGTACTGGCGGTATCGGCATTAGTATGAATAAGCTGCGCGCCGCCGGCAGTCCTGTTAAAACCACCAATACCGAGTCAACTGGTCCGATTCCATTTATGAAAATGATTGATACGGCGCTGTTTGCGGTGTCGCGCAAGGGTAAGAAAGCGGGTGCAGCGGCAGCATATATGGAGAACTGGCATCTTAATTTTCCGCAATTCCTTGATTTGCGCCAGAATTCAGGCGATCCGTACTTGCGGACGCGATTTCTAGATACAGCGGTGTTTATTTCGGATGAGTTTATGAAGCGCGTGCAAGACGGGCAGGATTGGTATCTGTTCGATCCAGCTGAAGTTAGCGACTTAAACGAACTATACGGCGAAGCATTTAGCCGCCGCTACCAGGAATATATCAAACTAGCAGAAGCTGGTAAAATTAACCGCTTCGAAGTCGTGCCGGCCCGCCAGCAATTCCGCCAGATTCTCAGTAGTCTACAAGCGACTGGGCACCCTTGGCTAACCTGGAAGGATGCCATCAATTTGCGGGCGCTCAACAATAATACCGGGACAATCCATCTCAGTAATTTGTGCACCGAAATAACTTTGCCCGAGGATGAAAATAATATTGCAACTTGCAACCTGGTTAGTATGAATTTGTCGGCTTTTCTCAATGCTGATAAGATTTGGGATTGGGATCGTTTAGCGGTATCAGTACGCTCCGCCACGCGCCAGTTAGATAACTTGATTGACATTACGAACACGCCAGTTGCCGAAGCTATGCATAGTAATGAGCAGAATCGGGCGCTTGGGCTCGGCTATATGGGGTTATCGGATGTTTTGGAGAAGTTAGAGATTAGTTACGAAAGTGAGGCTGCCTACGATCTGGTTGACCAGCTAACTGAATTTATCAGCTACCATGCCATTGATGAATCGGCTAACCTAGCAGCTGAGCGCGGTAGCTATCCGAACTTTGCTGGCAGCGGCTGGAGTAAGGGCTTACTGCCTATCGATACTGTTGATAAACTTACAACAGAGCGCGGCGTTAAGGTAAAAATTGATAGTAAATCGCGCTTGGATTGGGAAGTGCTGCGCCAAAAAGTCAAAAAAGGCATGCGTAACGCAACTTTGATGGCGATCGCACCGACAGCCAATATCTCGCATGTAGCAGGTACGACGCCGGGACTTGACCCGCAGTTTAGCCAAATTTTTAGCCGTAGTACGCTTAACGGCAAATTCCTAGAGGTTAATGCTAATTTGGTGCGTAAACTCAAACAACTTAATCTGTGGGAATCGCTCAAAGACGACTTGCTGGCGAATCAGGGTGATATTCAAGGTTTCGAGCAAATTCCGCAGGCAGTCCGCGATGTCTACAAAACTAGTTTTCAGCTGAGCCCGTACGCTTTTATCGAGGTGGCGGCGCGAGCGCAAAAATGGGTTGACCAGGCGATTAGCCGCAATATGTACCTAGAATCACGCGATATTGATGAATATATCGAAATCTATTCAGAAGCATGGCGTCGCGGTTTGAAAACGACATATTATCTGCATGTCAAGCCGCGCCATCAATCCGAGCAAACCACCGTTACATCGCAATCGGTACAGAAAGTTCGTACCGACAGCGCGAAAAGGGTAAGCGGTTTTGGCTTTGCTCGACGCAAACAATCATAAACGTTGCTAAAATCACAATAATAAGGAGGAAATATGACGCAAACAACACAACCGCAAGGTATTTTGGGATCAGGCCTGCGCGACGGCCTGCAACTCAAACCAGTACGCTACCAATGGGCGATGGATTTATACAACCAAGCAGTTGCTAACACTTGGTTCCCGAACGAAGTACAACTAGTGCAAGATTTGGCGGCGTTCGAGAAGCTGACCGACGACGAAAAACATGCCCTGAAAACGGTGATTAGTTACTTAAACCCAAATGAATTGCTTATCAATAAGTCGTTAGCTTTTGGTATTTATCCATATGTCAATGCCGCCGAGGCGCACTTGTATCTATCGAAGCAGATGTGGGAAGAAGCCAACCACTTTATGACCTTTGAATACATTATCGAGACATTTCCGTTTGATCGCCAAGAAATTTACGCAGCAGGCTACGGTAAGAAAAGCCTGAAAGATAAGTCTGACTTCCAAACCAAGTATGTCGGCCGCATGTTGAATGATAAGCTGGACGTTACTACTACCGAGGGCAAGAAAGATTTTGTGCGTAATCTGGTAGCTTATAATATTGTACTTGAAGGCATTTGGTTTTATAGCGGTTTTATGGTTGGCATGAGTTTTCGCCGGCGTAATTTGCTGCGCAATGTCGGCAGTTTGCTAGATTGGATTACCAAGGATGAAAATCTGCATTTAACTTTCGGTATTAACCTGCTGTTGACAATTCTTGACGAGAACCCAGATTTGCAGACGCAAGAATTCGCCGACGAGATTCGCGATCTGATTTTGCAGGCGGTGGCGCTTGAAGAGGTTTACAACAAAGACATGCTGCCAAAGGGTATCTTGGGCTTGAATGCGGATTATGTGAACCAGTATGTCAAGTTTATGACCGACCGCCGTTTAGAAGAATTAGGCTTCGAGAAAGAATACAATGTAGCTAATCCAGCCAAGTGGATGGCGGCGGCCAATGATACGCTTGAATTAGTCAATTTCTTTGAAAGCACCAATACGAACTATGAAGTTAACACCGTAAAGTAACAGTTTTAGCAATTGAATAAGCGGTCTATTAGCCTATAATGAATATAAGTAAAGGGGGAAATAATGAATCCATCAGCGATAATTAACGACGACATGACGCTCGAGGAAAAACTCGAGGCGATTGAACGCGAGATAGCCAAAGCACAGGCTGAAGCCGATCAAAAAGCTGAAGCTGACGGCCTACCATCAGCGCCAATTGATCCGGCAACACTAACTATGTGCGAGGGTTGCCAATAGACACGCTACATATAGCGTACTCTAAGCGGTTATGCTATAATAAGGGCCCATGAAAGAGCAATCATACATGGGCAAACAGACAAAATATATCTTCGTAACTGGCGGCGTTCTCTCGGGGGTAGGAAAGGGAATTACCGCTGCGAGCATCGGTGCGGTTCTCCAGGCCAAGGGTATCAAAGTCTCAATTCAGAAATGCGACCCGTATCTCAATGTGGATGCGGGTTTGCTTAATCCGGCAGAGCACGGCGAATGCTTCGTGACGCGCGACGGCGCTGAAACCGACTTAGACCTCGGGCATTACGAACGATTTTTGGATATAGAGTTGACGCAGAAAAACGCCACGCTGGCGGGACGCTTACTTTCAGGGCTGATTACCGATGAACGCGCCGGTAAATTTCACGGCAAAACTGTCCAACTAATCCCGCACTTAACGCACGCCATTCAAGAGTCAATTATTGCGGCTGGCGAAGGCAGCGATGTGCACATCGTAGAAATCGGCGGTACAGTGGGCGACTACGAGGGGTTAAGCTTCATCGAGGCTATCCGCGAATTTGCTCACAAAATCGGTAAGGAACGCTGCTTATATGCACATGTGGTTTATGTGCCGTTTATTGATACCAGTAAAGAGTTCAAGAGCAAGCCGGCGCAAAATGCCTTAAACGATTTGCGCGGTTTCGGTATCGTGCCAGAGATTGTGGTTGTCCGCAGCGACGAGCCAGCGCCTGAGTCAGTTGCTCAAAAAATTGCTTTGTACGGCGGCGTTGACTTGCCGGGGGTGCTGATGCTGCCAAATCTCGATACCGTATTTATGATTCCCGAGCGGATAGCCGCTAGCCCGCTGATGACCATTCTCGATAAGTTCACTGGTAATTTTGCTCAGCCGAATCTCGCGAAATGGCAAGCGTTAACTCAATTGCAAAGCAAAAAGCCAACTGATATCGTGACTGTCGGCTTAGTCGCTAAATATATGGAAAACAAAGATACTTATTTATCGGTGACCGAGGCGCTCAAGAGTGCGGCTTGGCATGAAAATGTTGGTCTGCATATCAAGTGGCTCAATGCCGAAACAGTTACCGAGCGCGATTTCGAGACGGTTGATGCTCTGCTGGTGCCAGGCGGCTTTGGCCCGCGCGGGATTGAAGGCAAGATTGCGGCAGCGCAGTATGCGCTTGAGCGCGATGTGCCGTATTTGGGGATTTGCTTAGGTTTGCAGACAGCGGTAATTGCGGCGGCGCGGCGAGCTGGGCTCGACGATGCTAACAGCACGGAGTTTGACGATGCCACGACGCATGATGTGGTGTATATTATGCCTGGCCAAGAGGGCAAAGAATCGACTGGTGGTACGTTGCGTCTGGGTAATTACCCAGCAGTATTCACGCCAGGGTCGCTCGCTTCTAAGGTATATCAGTCGGATCACACCGAGGAGCGCCACCGCCACCGATATGAGGTGAACCAGCAGTTTCTAGATGAGATTGCTCGCGGCGGCGTGGCAGTGTCGGGCTTGTCGCCAGACGGGCGGCTAGTCGAATTTGTCGAGGCGCCAAATTGCCGCTATTTTGTCGCAACGCAAGCGCACCCCGAGTTTCGCTCGCGGCCAATGCGGCCGCATCCGCTGTTTGCTGGACTGATTAGAGCGGCTGTCTCTTGACAAATTACACTAGTTATGCTAATATGAGAATATGGCAGAAGAAGAAAAACAAAAAGTAGAAGATTTCGAGCCAACTTACAACGAGAGCAGCGACGATACAGCGATGTTGCGAGCGGTGTTGCAATCGGATCATGCTCGTAATATTACGCCAGTATCGGTGTATCGCCAGCCAGATTTTGACGGCACGGAAGATTAACTGTAGTAAAAAGTGTTATAATATGGTCTATGATTGATTGTGTTATTACACTGAAGAAAATAATTGACAAACTGTATCAGCAGCAGGTTGATGTACAGTTAACGCGCCCCGACCCGAAGTTTGGCGATTTTGCGACCAATGCGGCGCTGCAGTTAGCAAAACCCTTGGGTAAAAATCCGCGCGAGATTGCCGAGGCGATTGCCGAAGAGCTGCGCGGTCATCAGGATTTTAGCGAGGTTAGCGTGGCAGGTCCAGGTTTTATCAACGTCAAGTTGAGCGACCAAGCGGTGCTTGAGTCACTGAAAGTGCGACCGGCCACCAATCGTGCAGGCAAGACAGTCGTTATTGAAACCAATTGTCCAAATCCATTTAAGGCCATGCACATTGGCCACGCTTTGAATGCGATTTTGGCGGATACTATGGCGAATTTGTTGGCGGTTGATGGCGCGGCGGTACACCGGGTGAGTTACCACGGCGATGTCGGCACGCATGTCGGCAAGAGTATGTGGGCAATTCTTCGCGAAATTGATGGTGATGTCAGCAAACTAGAGGCTATTCCGGCTGATAAGCGCAACGAATTTATGAGCCGTATGTACGTTGAAGGCGCACGGGCAGCCAAAGAATCGCCAAAGGCACGAGCGGAAATTGATGAGCTGGCCAAGCAATCTTTCGTGCTGGACGATCCGCTGTATAAGCAGGTGTACGAGATTTGTAAGGCCTGGAGCTTTGATGAAATTGATGCCAATGTGGCGCGGCTGGGCAATGTGCCAATTGAACGGCGCTATGTCGAGAGCGAGACTGAAGTGCCAGGCAAGGCCTTGATCAAAGCAAAAACCCCAGAAGTCTTTACTAAATCAGACGGTGCGTATATCTTCAAGGGTAGCCAGTACGGTGCGTTTGATAACGTATTCATCGGTTCGCACGGCAACGGTTTGTACGGCGCACACGATATGGGGCTGATTCAGCTGAAACATCAGGATTATCCGAACTTGGATTTGTCAGTTACGGTCAACGGCGAAGAGCAGGCGGCGTATTTCCGCGGGGTGATCGCCGCTAGTGAATTGGCGATTCCAGAATTGAAAGGCAAATTATTTAACTATGTAACCGGTCTGGTCAAATTAACAACTGGCAAGATGAGTTCGCGTACTGGCGAGGTGATTACTATTGATTGGCTGTTCAACGAATTCAAAAAAGCCATCAAGCAAGCTGGCGGCGAACCAACCGACGCGGTGGTGGCAGGCGCGTTGCGCTATCAATTTTTGAAGGTGAAAATTGGTAGCGACGTGGTATTTGATATCAATGATGCGGTCAGTCTCACCGGTAATACTGGTAGCTACCTGCAATATGCACACGCTCGGGCGCGAGGAATTTTGGCAAAATCTGAGCAAGCAGTTGCATTTCCGACAGAATTGTTCGACGAAGATCGGCTGTTAGTCAGGAAAATGAGTGAATACGCCGAGGCGGTTAACCGCGCTACCGAAAGTTTGGAGCCGCATCATGTCTGCGCCTATCTGTTTGAGCTGGCACAGGAGTTTAACCGCTACTATGAGAAAAATCAAGTTGTCGGCAGCGATAAAGAAGCGCACCGCGTCGGCTTGGTGGCGGTGTATGCTGATATTTTGAAGGCTGGTTTGACGATTTTGGGTATCGCGGCGCCGGAGTGCTTGTAGGGTTACGTTGTAAGGTCGCGGAATAAACTAATACGAGCGATTTATCACAAGAAACCAGGTTATAATCAAACAGTTAAAGGAGGCTAAATGCCATCAGAAACAGTCAAAAAAGCCAAAAAATCAGCTGCCAAAAAGCTAGCTGACAAAAAATTGGCGCAAACAATAGTCAAAGACACCCACATGGGCGGTTTCGTTAATTTTATCCGCGAGCAGGGCATAGTCGGCCTAGCGGTTGGTCTAGCAATCGGTACGGCAGCTGGCGATACAGTGAAAAAGTTAGTGACAGCGTTTATTGACCCGCTGGTGCAGCTGATTGTTGGTTCGCAAAAAGGCCTGCAGGCGGCATCGTTTACTGTTGAAATTGCCGGGCGTAAGGGTGAGTTCCTGTACGGGGCGTTTATTAGCTCGTTGATCACGTTGCTAGCGGTGGCTTTTGTGGTCTATGCGATTGTACACCTGTTTAAACTCGATAAATTAGATAAGAAAAAAGATTAACGTTTTTGAGGTTCGCCGTGGCTTAACGGAACGGCGGTCATTGCGGCGACTTGCCTCGGCGGTATAAAAATGCTAACTAATCAGCGTACCGACTGTTTCGCCGCGGGCGGCTCGGGCGATATTACTGTCGGTGAGTAAGTCGCAGATAATAACTGGGATATGTTCATCCATAGCCAGGCCGATGGCGGCTTTGTCCATGACGGTGATGTCAGGGTTGGTTAGAGCGTCGTGATAGCTGAGCTTATCAAATTTGGCGGCATCAGGGAATTTGGCAGGATCTTTATCGTACACGCCATCAACTTTCGTTGTTTTAATCACAACATCGCATTGCATTTCTAAAGCTAGGTTCAGGGCGGCAGTGTCAGTGGTCAGGAAGGGCCGGCCAGTACCGCAGGCAACGATGACCACGCGGCCTTTTTGAATGTGGCTGAGCGCCCGGCGGAAAGTGTAGTGGTCGATAAATTGATTAATTTCTACAGTTGACAGGGCGCGGGTTGGCAAGCCAGCGTCGTTGAAGACATCGGCCAGAGCGATGGCATTCATTAGGGTAGAGAGCATGCCGATATTGTGGGCCGAGACGGGCTGGATGCCGTGACCGATGATTTGGTTGCCGCGGACGTAATTGCCGCCGCCAACCATGATGACGACTTCGGCGCCAGTTTTTAGCGCTGGTTTGATTTGTTCGGCGATCCAGCGGGCGCGAGCGGGGTCGAAGCCGCTGGCGAACTCGCCCTGAAGCTGCTCGCCGGATAATTTGAGGAGAATGCGTTTAGCCATGAGCTTAGTATAACATGGCGCGCTTAGAAAATAACACTGCGCAAAGCGCGGCTATAGGTTAGCCAGACTAGATGCTAATCTGTTAATAATTATTATAAAATAATGTGATATTATTGCTCAGTGGCTGGACGGAAAGCGGTTTGCTAGACGACTAGCCCTGGGCAGCGTAGCTCTGCATAACGAGCTTTCTTTGGGAAGCTAGCGCTTTAAAATGGAAGAATCTGGTTCAGTATAACGCAGGTTATCGCCCTGGTCAGACTAGCGGTCTCGATATGTCGAGGCTGGCAGTCTGGCTGGGTGCGATACCTGGCTGGAAGGCGGCTTTACGTGTGCTGTAATGACAGTTTTGGGGCTTCCAAAACGCTTTACAGAGGAACACACGCTCACCTTGAAGGAGGTGAAATGAAAGTCGTTAACCTTACCCCTTACGAGGTAACGGTTTACGATGACGACGACGTCGTCATCAAGACCTACCTCAGTGAGGGGCTGGCACGGGCCAGTCATGTCGACACCCCTGTCGACAACGTCGACGGGGTGTTGGTGGTCAGTACCTCCTACGGGGAGGTCACTGGTCTGCCCGAGCCGGCCGAAGGAGTGGTGTACATCGTGAGCGCTATCACGTTGAACGCCGCTAAGGCCCATGGACGCACGACGAAGGACCTGCTCTTGACGAGCGATCCCGTCTGTGACGACGAGGGCCGTGTCATCGGTTGCCGCGCATTTGCGCGGGTTCGGTGACCCTTCGGTATTAACTGAACCGGCAGTAACCCGGGAAAAAACGGATTGAGTAGGCTTCGTCCGAAAAATTCGTTCGCTCTGGAGAGAGCTAAAGGTGTTGAATACGTGTGAAGTGGCTCGCCACCTATAATCACGTATCGCTACCATCTCTTCCCGCTAACTCGGGGTCCTTTCCGTGCAGCACTGGCGAGTTAGCGCCGCGCTGCCTTATCTGGTTCCCCCCGCGCCAGTAAAATGCGGGGGATTAATCCTTGAAAGTTTATTATCTTCGACCGATTCGGTCGGCGGTAACGAGCAGTCAAGGCTCGAGAGACAGGAGAATATAACTTACAATGAGCCCGAGGAGGCTAAATCCAGAAAGCCGTGTCACGCCAGAATTGCTGGGTGACGTTAGCGGCCTTCAGCAAGAGTTTGCGCGTGTGGCTTATGGAAAATATAGAGCCGCGGCCGGATGATAGGAAAATTGTTCGTACTGAAGAGACAGAATATTCGTTCGATAGTGGTCTAGTTCACATTGATGGCAGCAATCAAGAACAAGTTTTTTATGCAGTGAGAAAGGGTCGTTCAGGTTACTCGCAGTTGATTCCTAGAGAAGACGTCACAGAAGAGGATGTTCAAATAACAAGTGATGTAACAGTGGTTGTGAAGCTAAAAGGTGTTGGCGGTCGCGATCCTAAAAATCTTTTCTGGGAGGTAGCAACCGCGCATGTTGGCGGTGCAGGCGGCGGAGAGCCGGGAGATCCGTCGTTAGTTACTCCTGAACAAAGAGCGGAAGCTGAAAGGTTATGGCTTGATAAAGCGATTATTGTGGATGGCAGAGAAGGCGGTATGGACGAGAGACACCCAATATTGCACACCAGGGAAGAATATTTGGGATGGTTAGCTGCTCGCTATGCTTGGTTAGATAGAAACCTCCGGCGTCAGCGGCGGTAGTTTTTGGGTGCGGGAGCAAAGAGGGGATCGGCTGCTTCGCGCTAGTGCTTAACATTATTATGGTAGTAATTGCAAGAATGTGTTATAATACTGGCGAGGGGCTGGGGCGATGCCGCCGGTCTCTGGCGCACTTTAATATAGACGTAGAATCGAGCCCTCTTTGATGCTGCGAAACGGTGGTTTTCACGGCGCTAAAGAGGGCTCGGTAACGGATCGAGCTCCAAGATCGCCCCGGAATGGGGCAGAGAGGAGTCAGAGATGGCCGAGGGTAGAGACATGAAGAAGACCCTCCTTGTCGTGGAGGGGTATCTTAGGGTCTTTCCGACCCAACACCTTCAAGTGTTGGGTCGGGAATTTACACATCGGGAGGGCGCGAGCCTTCCCGATATTTGCGTGTCTATGTCGATGGATGCTCCCGAGAGTAGGGAGCTCATCGACGTTAGGATCGTTTTCCTGGGGATGACAGGATATCCCCAGGAAATTATTTATTCCTCCGCAAACACCATCAACTCTGTCATGGTGACCAGGCGTCCCAGTGATGCCTGGCAGCTCGTCGAGGCTATCTATGCCGGGCTACCGCTCAGATCCCAGCGATAGCCCTCCCCCATCCCGCCCCGGCGGGGGTTGCCTGGCCTTGCTCGGCCGCAACTCTCGCTGGGGCGGCAGACCCCTCTTCGCGCCAGGAGGGGTATTTTCTTTGCTTGACTTTTTAAATTGTTTATGCTATAATAGTAAGCATGGAAAAATTAAGCCCGGCTCCGAGTGATATAGAGGCGAAGATGCATCAGCCTCGTGTTTTGCAAGTACTTGATAGCGAGCGCCGCGTAGAATTTGGAGGAATTAGCTGCCAGCTGAAATATTATGATTGCGAGCAGCCTGGCAACCCGGAAGCTCGCTGCAATGAAATATATGAGTATGAGCTACCTGCCGGTGTTATTGAGCGGGCTAATTTGGGTTTTGATTTAGATGAACTACCGTCATTTATTGGTGTAAAGGGCGGGGCGGCTCGCCAGGTTTTGGAGTCTCTAGTGTATAGCGACCGCCAGCTACCGCCGCCGCGCGATGTCGATCTGGTAATTTTAGAAGAGGCTGTTGCTAGCGGCGATTATGATCCAGATGAGATTCGGGCGGTAGCGAGCGATCTTTCAGTGCGTTTTTCGCCGCGTGATGCAATGAATGGCTATGGTGCGGAACCTGTACAATCTACAGCTGAGTTTATGAGGCAGCATGATTTTACAATCAATCAAGTGCTTATACGCAAGGACAATGATGCTTGGAGGCTGTTGGCTAGTACGCAAGCGGTATTAGATACTGCTGAGCATGTTATCAGGCCAACAGTATTTGAGCACGATCCTGATTATGACTATCGAATTGGCAATAAATTAGCTCTCAAGGCCGTGCGGCTTCTTTCAGATATGCAAGTTCAAGGGATTGACGATGTAAGTATTAAAAGCGTCCAGCTGCCAGACGATATTTATGGCGATCCAAGAGACGATTATTTTATGCAAACGCTACAGCTAGACAAGGCGTTAGAGGTCAGCGACGAATTGGCTGAACGCTACGTAGAAAATCTGAGGTCGTACGGGATGCTGCCGTATGGTTGTGAAGATATGAGTGCTGCCGAACTGTACTATGAATTGGTTAGTTGTATAGGTTTCGTTCCGTCTGATGGTAACGCGTCTGAAGTTTTTCGGATTGAAAAAGAAAGCCGTATGGAGCTTGGCGGCGCAGCAAGGTTTGGAAATGCTGTCGAACGTTTGCTGCAGCAGGTGCCGGAACAGTTTTCTAGAGATTACTACGATACCAAAAAGTAGTATACTAGAATTATGAAAGCTAGTTTCAAGCCGAAAAAGATTTTATGGATAGATTTGGAAATGACCGGGTTGGATCCGGTGCGTGATGAGATTTTGGAGGTGGCGGCGATCGTTACAGATTGGGATTTTACGGAAATTGCGACGTATGAGGGAGTTGTACAACACGACCCGGCGAAGCTGGGTAAGTTACTGGACCGAAATGCTAGCTTTTGGAATGAGCATCCAGCGGCGCGGCTTGGGCTGGAGGAACAAAATGCCTCGGGCAAGCCGTTGGCCGAGGTGGAGTATGAGCTGCTGGCGTTTTGCGATAAACATTTTGCAGATGAGCCGCGGATTTTACTGGGCGGCAATTCAATTCACCAAGATCGGCGGTTCATCGACCAATGGTGGCCTGCGTTGTCAAAAAGACTACACTATCGGATGCTGGATGTAAGTGCTTGGAAAGTGGTGTTTGAGGGCAAATATGGCAAGAAATTTGCCAAGCCAGAGGACCATCGAGCGCTGGAGGACATCCGCGGCAGCATCATGGAGCTGAAGTATTATTTAAAAAAGGTGAAAGCGTGACAGATAAAATATGGCATGATATCAGCGAGGATTCGCTAGAAGTACGGCAAAGTTTAATTGAAAAATTAAACTTATCGGAGTTGCAGCGGCGGATTTTGATTGAAAATCGTTGGCTGCCGCAAGCGGTCGAAGGCGGCGATTGGCTATTGATCAAGGCTGAAATCCCCAGTATTGAACGCCGCAATGTCCATTGGCAAGGGTTGACGATTTTGCTCAGTAAAAATAAAGTTATCACCTTGCACCGCGACGAATTAGATAGCGAGGTTACCGAGCGGATTGAAGCGTACCGGCCAGGCGCTCTGTCGCCGTCGCTAATCGCAGCAACGATGATTCAATTTACAGTCGAGCAGTATATGCCGATTCTTAATTCAATTGACGACGTAACCGATCAATTAGAAGATACAATGATTCGCGATCCGGGTAAGCATCAGTTGCAGCAACTTTTTGTGTATAAGCGCCAATTGGCGGATTTGCGCAAAGTGATTTTGCCGCTGATGAATATGCTGAATGGTTTGAGTAACGGCCGGTATAGTATTTTTGATGAAAAGTGCGCGATTTATGCGCGCGACAGCTATGATTATGCTTGGCGCGTGCACGAGCTGATTGATACTATGCGCGATTTATTGACTAGTGCTCTGGATATGTATCTGTCGGTGGTATCTAATCGAATGAATGATGTAATGAAGCGCTTGACGATTGTAACGACGATATTTATGCCGATGTCGTTTTTGACGGGTCTGGCAGGCATGAATTTTTCGCAGCTGCCGTTTCATAGCGATGTAATGTTTTGGATAACGATAGCGCTGCTGGTCGTTTTGCCGATATTGATGCTGGTATACTTTATACGGAGCAAATGGCTATGACGCACCAGCAGTTTGAAGAGTTTTTGCTAAGTTTGCCAGGCGCCTGGTTGGACTATCCGTTTGGCGATAAGGTGGCTGTGTACAAAGTTGGTCGCAAAGATACCGGTCAAAGCGAAAAAATGTTCGCATTGATAGCCGAGGGTTCAAAGCCGTTGCGGATTAGCTTGAAGTGTGATCCGCAATTGTCGTTAAAGTTACAACAAAAATACGAGTCGGTCCAGCCAGGCTTTCATCTCAATAAAAAACACTGGATTACGGTGATTTGCAGCGGCCAGCTCAGCGACGAAGAACTTTTTGATCTGGCGCGGTTAAGTTATCGGCTGGTGACGGAATAGCTGCTACTGCTTGGTTGAAGCGAAGTCGTGGTAGGCCTTGAGGATAACATCAAGATTTTTGGTAGATTCGTCGCAGAACGAGCGGATTGATTTGGAGTCGCTAACCTTTTTAAGCTTGTTGAGTTGCGACTTTAAAATGGTTAATTCGTAAGTCATGGCGGTGGCGTAGCTGCTGTCGAGCTTGCCTTTTTGGTAGGAATCGTTGAGCTTTTTCTGCAGGGCTTCTAGGTAGTTTTTTTCGGTACTAGAGGATTTTTTCTGGATTTTGCGCTCTTTGATGATGGCGTCTAGCCTGGTCTGCATGGTCGTCAGGGTGCTGTTGAGTGCAGTGTTGGCCTCGGCAATTTCAGTCTGCGTCAGGCGGCCTTCATTTTCATCGACGACTTTGTTCAGTGTATCGGTGCGATCGCGGATCGGCTGGATTAGACTGTTGGCATCAGATGCGCCAGGGTTGATGATTAGAATCAAAATGATGATAACGCTAGCAATAACAGTGCCAATGAGCGCAAATATAGCGATTCGATTGATGGTGTGCTGTTCTTGCGGAGCGATGCGGTTAAGGTAGTCAACAGTATTATAATCATCATCCGAGCTACTGGCGTAAACCGGGAAGGTACTTAGCGGCTGCGGTCCTGTGTCGTACGATGGCGCGGTTTGGTTAATTTGCGGTAGTTGATCAGGCTGATTAGTTGCCAGGCTGGATGTTTGCTGCGGGTATGCCGGCTGCTGCGGCTGGGCGGCTTGGCTATTGTAATACAGATTAGGCGCCGTTTGCTGCTGCGGTGTTTGCTGGCCGTAGACTTGATTGTACGGTGCGGCTGGCTGCTGCGGGTTTTCTGGCGGTAAATTATTAGCAGAACCCTGCGAATACGGTTGTTGCGGATTGGTGTACGGGTCCTGATTCATATCTATATTTAACCACAACCGATAACAGAGGTAAAGAGTGATATACTAAAATGTATGGATGCCAAGGAGGAAATTCGCTCGCGGCTCAATATCGAAGATGTGATTGGCGAATATGTTGAGCTGAAGCGGGCGGGGCGCAGCTATAAGGGGTTAAGTCCGTTTACTGGCGAGAAAACGCCAAGTTTCTTTGTGAGTCCCGAGAAAAATATTTGGCATGATTTCTCGAGCAACAAAGGTGGCGATGTTTTCGCTTTTGTGATGGAGGCCGAGGGGATGGATTTTCGCCAGGCGATGGAATTTTTGGCGCGCAAAGCTGGGGTTGACCTCAGCGAATATCAATCGGCTGGTGCCAAGAAGCGCAGCGCCTACAAAAAGCGGCTGTTGGCAGCCAACGAGCTAGCAGCACGATATTTCCAACAGAGTTTATTGCGTAGCCAGCAGGCGATTGAATATGTTTTTAAGCAGCGAGGATTGTCGCGGCAAACTGTTCAAAATTTTCAGATTGGTTATGCGCCAGATAGCGGTACGGCGTTGCTGGTGGCGCTCGAAAAAAGAGGTTTTACTAAGCGAGAGATCAACGACGCGGGGCTATTAAACCGCTATGGCAAAGATTTGTTTCGTGGTCGAATGATGATTCCGCTGATGGATCAGGGCGGGCAAGTGATTGGCTTTACCGGGCGGATTATTGGCAATGTGCCGAATGCGCCGAAATATCTAAATACGCCGCAGACATTACTGTATGATAAGGGGCGACATATTTTCGCGTTGAGCCAAGCCAAAGAGGCGATCCGTAAAAGTGGCTTCGTAGTGATGGTTGAGGGAAATTTGGATGTAGTTAGCAGCCACCAAGCGGGCGTAGCGCAAACAGTAGCGACTGCTGGCACGTCGATGACTGAAAATCATCTCAAAGCGGTCAAACGGCTGACTAGCGATGTTCGCCTCTGTTATGATAGCGATAAAGCGGGTGTGGCAGCGACCGAGCGGGCAATTGAGCTGGCTTCGCACGAGGGCGTTGAGCTAACAATTATTTCGTTGCCAGATGGCGCTAAAGATCCAGATGAATTGATCAAATCGAGTGTTCAGGCGTGGCGCGAAGCGGTAACTCGCAACGAGCCGGCTGTCGAATGGGTGTTACGCCAGCATGCCGGGCGCTGCGATTTGGATACAGCGGTTGGCCGGCGAACTTTTACTACGGCAGCACTGCGAGTAGTGCGCGGGCTAGCTGACCCCGTCGAGCGCGAATACTATATCAAGCGGATAGCTGCTATGTCGCATACTAGCGAGGAGGCGGTGCGCCAAAAATTAGCTGGCGAGCCAGTCAAGAAACAAACTTTCAAACCTGTTGTCGCAAATACATCGATTATTAAGAACGAACAGGCGGTGCTAGAGGATAATATTTTGGCTTTGGCGCTCTACGATTCTAGGTGTTTAGAAGAATTGCGCCGCGCTGGTCGCCAGCAGTGGAGCAGTGCTGAGCGAGAACTATTAGCGACGGTACTCCTCGAGGAAGACGATCCGCAAAATCGCCCTAAAAAGTTGCAAAAAGCTGATATTTATGTAAAAATGGTATCATTGCGCGCTGAGGAGCGTTATGCAGCATGGGATAGCGGCGATCGCTATATTGAGATGTGCCAACTGCTGCGGGATAAAGAGGATAAACATAACAAACAAACTCAACAAGAATTATTAGCTAAGTTACGCGACGCTGAAGCTGCTGGCGATGAGGCAGCGGCTAGAGAGTTGCGTGCGGCACTCAATAACATAATCAAGGAGAAAGCTCGTGACAAACGACGACCAAGCGCAGAAGCCATCTGACGACAATATACAAGATCAGGACATCAATGAGCCTGATATCAACGATTTGATGGACGAAGATACTCCTGAAGATGTACTGAACGCTAATCAATATTTCGATGATATTTCGGACGACTCAGTGCGGCTGCATTTGCGCGAGATTGGCAAAATCCCGCTGCTGAGTGCCGAAGAAGAGCTAGAATTGGCAAAACGGGTCAAAGAAGGTGACAAGAAGGCCAAAGACAAGATGGCCGAGGCGAATATGCGTCTGGTGGTATCGATCGCTAAGCGGTATTCGGGCCGCGGCTTAGACTTCTTGGATTTGATTCAAGAAGGCCACACTGGTTTGTTGCGCGCGGTTGAAAAATTTGATCCGGATAAAGGCTTTAAATTCTCGACTTATGCCACCTGGTGGATTCGCCAGGCGATTACCCGGGCGATTGCTGATCAGGCGCGAACGATTCGTATTCCAGTTCATATGGTGGAAACCATCAATAAATTGCTGCGCACGCAGCGGCGGATGACGCAGGAGCTGAACCGCGAGCCAACGATTGACGAGCTAGCCAAAGAGCTAGAGATGGAACCAGAAAAAGTCGAATATGTCATGAAGATCAAGCAGGACATTTCGAGCTTGGACGCTGGCGTCGGCCGCGATGGCGATGATGACGGCGAGTCGGTGCTGGGCGACTTTATCGAGGACGAGGGCACGATTAGCCCGGAGGAATCGGCGTCGAATCAATTATTGAAAGAACAAGTCAAGGATTTGCTAGGCACACTTAGCGATCGCGAGCAAAAGATTGTGCGGATGCGCTTTGGTCTGGATAATGGCAAGAGCCACACGCTCGAAGAGGTCGGTCAAGAATTTGCAGTGACGCGCGAGCGAATTCGCCAGATTGAAGCTAAAGCGCTAGCAAAATTACGCAAGCATAAAGACGCTAAAAAACTTTATACTTATCTGCAATAACTTTGGTTTTAGGTGTTATAAGTTAACAAAACCAGTTGTACTGAGTAGCGAATTAATCTTGGCGTATAGCGCAGTGATATCGCTGTCGTTAATTAAATAATAATCAGCGATAGCTATTGGTCCGCCTTTTTCGATGTCTTCGATCTCTGACCAGTCGCGCTGGTTGGCTTGTTCGGCGGTGAATGGCCGCTCGGGACGAGTTGCGAGACGGCGGTGGCGCAAATGTTTTGGTGCGACAATGGCAGCAACGATGAGCTCGCCAGGAAACTCGTGTTTGAGGAACTTGTACTCTGTCCAAGAATAGAGCCCGTCGAACAATAAACGATGCTGGCCAGCATCAATTAAGCGGTGTAATTGCTCGGCAGCGCGGCGGACGATAACGTCTTTGCCGTCGCGTTCGCGCCACTGTTTGCGAAATTCGGCTTGCGATTCGGGCGTGATCTCAACGCCTCGGGCGCGCATTTCGTCGTACAAAATGCCACCGCCGTAGATTTTGGGAAAACCTTTGGCGGCTACGAAATTGGTTGCTTCGGTTTTGCCGGCGCCAGGCAGTCCGACGAATGCCAAAATCTTGGCTGGTTTTTCTTGTGATGTCATAACCTTAGTATACATGATTATGGCTATATTCGCTTGTAAGTAACGGCCCTTAGATAGCGTATAATATAAATATGGCCAAACGCTTAGTGATTATCGACGGTAAAAGCGTGTTCTATCGCGGTTATTATGCTATGCCTGGGTTGTCGACCACAGACGGGACACCGACAGGCGGCGTGTATGGTTTCGCGGCGCTGAGTTTAGAATTAATTAAGCAGCTTGAGCCTGATTATGTTTGCGTGGCGTGGGATAAACGAGGAACGAATATTCGCCGCCGGTTGGCGATTTATCCTGATTACAAGGCCGGGCGCAAACCAGCGCCGCCGGATTTTTATGCGCAGATTCCGATTTTGCACGAGCTACTGGCGGCTTTTGGCTGGCCGCTGTATGAATTTGACGATTATGAAGCCGACGATATCATGGCAACGCTAGACAAGCAGGCTGAACAGCACGGCGGCATCGAAACATATTTGATTACTAGCGACTTGGACGCGCTGCAAATTCTCGACCAAAATACGTATCTTTATGCACTCAAAAAAGGCCTGACTAACATTGATAAATTTGACATTCCAGCGTTTGAAAAGCGCTACGGTATTCGGATTGGCCAATTTCTCGACTTGAAAAGCTTGAAAGGTGATTCGTCGGATAATATCCCTGGGGTGCCAGGGGTTGGTGAAAAGACGGCTGTCAAGTTATTACAGCAATTTGAGACGCTGGACGGTGTTTATGATAATTTATGGCAGATTAAAGACAGCTTGCGCCGCAAATTAGAAACCGGCAAAGAATCTGCTTATATGAGTAGGGAATTGGCGCGGCTATTCACCGATGCTCCAGTGAAACTCGATTTGGCAGCGATGGATGTACGCGACTTAGACACGGCGAAATTGCGAGAGCTGCTCGAGAAGCTAGAATTTCGCTCATTGTTGCGAAAATTACCACAACACATGCGCGATGGCGCTTTAGAAATGACTAGAAACGACATCCTTGCGCCGGCTGTTGAAATATTGGGCGATAAAGTCATCCCGATGTTGGTAATGGCGCCAGAATTACCGGTAATTTGGGATGGCGATACGGTTTGGCTGAGCCATGAAAAAGGCAAGGTCGCCTGCTTGCCGCTGGCTAAAGCAAGCACTATTTTAGCAGAATCTTCGATAGTTGGACACGATACCAAGGAGTTTCTCAAAGCACTTCTCGGTGCTGGCTGCCAGCGGCTACCGGCTGTTAAACACGATACCGCGCAGGGCTCGTTCCTGTTAAATCCTTTGCGCAAATCGCGCGCGTTAGTGGATTTGGCGGGCGTAGAATCTTTGGACGACCCAAGATTGGCGATGGCAGCGCTGTGGGCGGTTTATGAACAGCAAAAGTCGGCGTTTGCTGAGCTACCCGACCTCCAGCAGGTGGCGCAGACGATGGATTTTCCACTGATTAATGTTTTAGCGCAAATGGAATTTCGAGGTATCAAAATCGATGCCAGCAAACTCGAAAAAATGAATAAATCATTAGCGCAAGATATTGCAGCGGTTCAGCAAAATATTTATGATATGGTCGGTTATGAATTTAATGTTGCCAGCCCAGCGCAGTTGGCTAGCGCGCTATTTGATAAGCTGCTCTTGCCGACAGCCGGTATTAAAAAAGGTAAAACTGGCTACTCAACCAACCAAAAGGAACTCGATAAGCTGCGCGGGCAACATCCAATTATTGAGTTGGTCGAGCGTTTCCGCGAACTGTCGAAATTACAAAATACCTATGTGGCAGCCTTACCAGAGCAAACGGACGCCAAAGGCTATATCCACACGACGTTTAACCAAGATGCGACAGCGACTGGGCGGCTGTCGAGCACTAACCCGAATTTGCAGAACATTCCGATTCGTACTGAGTTGGGGCGACAGATTCGCGATGCTTTTGTGCCAGCGCCTGGCAATGTTTTCGTAAATGCTGATTATTCGCAATTTGAGCTGCGCCTGGCGGCGGTGATGGCTGGCGAAAAACAGATGATTGAAGATTTTAATACCGACGTTGATATTCACGCCAAGACAGCAGCAGAAGTTTATAACGTACCGATTAATGAAGTGACGCCAGCACAGCGCCGCCGCGCTAAAGTGGTGAATTTCGGCGTATTATACGGCATGAGCCAGCATGGTTTGGCGGCGGCTGCTAATATGAGTTACGGCGAGGCGCAGCATTTCATCGACGAATATTATCGTATCCGTCCGCACATCAAAGAGTTCATGGAACAAACAATCCGTCAAGCACACGAAGATGGCTTTGTGCAGACATTGTTTGGCCGCCGCCGGCCGACACCTGATGTTAAGTCGAATAATTTTGCTGTTCGTTCGGCTGCCGAGCGCGCAGCAGCTAATATGCCGATACAAGGTACCGAGGCGGATTTGATGAAGTTGGCGATGCTGGCGGTAGAGAAGCGACTGACGATAATGACAAGCCCAGATTTGCTACCTTCAGAGACCGGCAAATTCGAAAAGAACGAATTCGCCTTGCCGGAAAGGCAAGTCTCTTCAGACAGCAAATCTATATCTACAGACAAAAATACCCCGCTCGGCTACCAAATTTTGCAAATCCATGACAGTATTATGGTTGAATGTCCGCGCCAAAACGCTGAAGTGGTCAGCAAAATGCTGGTAGAGACTATGGAAAATATCTACCCGCAGCTCGGTATTAAGCTCAAAGTCGACGTCAAAATCGGCAATAACTGGGGCGAAGTGTAAAAAACTTAAAATTTGCTGAAAATTAGCGAAAACCCGTACAAATATGGACAAATAACGGCAACTGTGGTATAATCTAACCACAGTTAGCTTAAGCAAAAAAGGCGGATGTTATGGAACGGAATATGTTACCAGAAAATAGCAACCTTAAACCTGAAGAGGCTAGGTCTTTGTCTAGGCAAAAGCGTATAGAGCAGCTAAGACAGAACGAGCAACAGCTAGAGTTTATTATTAGACAGCGCGACGCTGTGAGTAAGGTTTTTAAAGAAGACGGCTACGGTTACTTAATTGGTCTGTTTGTTGATCCAGATGATAATGTTTTGGGTATTGGAAACAGATATCATGGAATAGGATCTAATAATTGGCGAGTGGTTCGTTGTGAGTCTAGCGAGGTTGAGGGAGATCAACCAATAAGAGTAGAAATTCAAAAAATAAGTAGCGCGAAAAAAACTGAGCACGGAAGATATCCTTTCTGGCCAATTGGTGTCAAGACTATTGATACGATTTATCCTGAAGACGGTAGGGCTATTAATTTTTTTTGGATGTCTAAATCTGAATCTGAAGCCAAACATAGAGGGTTCATAGTAGGAGATCTCGCTGGCAATGAATTTTTGCCGCTAGATGAAATAATTGATCCAGAGACAGAGAAAAAAATAAAAGCAAAGAAAGAAGCGGAGATAAAAGCGAAGAAAAATTCAGATAGATTCGATGACATCGTGCAGCCTCTTAGAGATGAAGGATTGGGGGCAGACGCGGAACGATGTGTACAAGCAGGATTAGACTTAGGCGCTACAGCTGTTTATGACGTGATGGTATAGCTGCGTGGCAAATGTGTTAAAATACAAACATGTACAGAGGATCCCGACCGAGAATTTTACCGATAATCATTACTATTATCACTGTGGTGGTTGTTATTGCTATTTTGGTAACACTTGTGCGATCGTTGCTGAATCCAGATAAAAAGACCGAGCAGCCGCAAACTCCCGAACAATCGTTAGAGAGCAAAATCAAAAGTCAAGACCCAATTCGCAGCGTGCGCTGGACAGTGCGCGGTCCGATTGTTGCCGATGAAGAGTTCAAGAGCTACCAGATTACAGTTAGTCCAACATCGCGTAAATACGTTATTTATTCGGGTTATCTGGATAGAGTTTTGGACAAGAAAGAATATGCTAATAACAGTAATGCTTATGAACAGTTTACTTATGCGCTAGTCAAGGTCAACATTCAGGCCTCTGATAACAAATCAAACGATGATATTCGCGGCGTATGTGCCACCAAAGGGCTGGCTTACGTATTCGAGACGCGCGATGGCGACAATACCGATACCAATTTGTGGACTTCAACTTGCAAGGACTCGCCTGGTACGCTTAATGCTGATACTCTGAAGCTCCAAGCTCTTTTTGTCAATCAGATTCCAGATTTCAAACCGTCATTTAATAATATTTTCTAATTATGGCGATAAAAGCAGTTATTTTCGATTGTTTTGGCGTACTATACGGAGGCAGTATTGATACGCTAATAAGAATGGCCGAGCCAGAGGGCAAGGTAATGCTGCGCGACCTCAGTAAACAGCACGATTACGGTTTTATTAGCGGCAGCGAGTATGAATCGAGAATTGCTGAGTTGTTTGGCTGGACACGGCAGCAGACGCATGATTTCTTGATGCACAAGCGGATTCGTAACGAGGAATTGATAAACTATATCGTAAATTTACGCCAGCAGTACGCTAATTTGAAGATGGCGATGTTGAGTAATGTTGGCGGCGGTACGCTGGAGTATCTATTTGCGCCGGGCGAATTAGAAAAAATGTTTGATGTGCGCGTGTTGTCGTACGAGGAAAGCTTGGCCAAACCAAACCCAGAAATTTTCACGCTGACAGCTGGCCGCTTAGGTGTCGCCACTAGCGAATGCGTGATGATTGACGATCGTGTCGAAAATTGCGAAGGAGCCGAGGTAGCGGGAATGATGGCGTTGCAGTACACCGATAATGAGCTGCTTATTAAGCGTTTGAACGCTCTGTTGGAGGCATAGATGCCGGAACTTCCCGAAGTCGAGACGGTTCGCCGCGGATTGGCAGAATTACTGCCGGGCCGAGTGGTGACACGAGCGGTAGTGTTCGATTCACCAAAAAGCTTCCCCAACGCGCCGGCTGATGTTGAACAGTTTTTGCATGGTGCGCGCGTGACGGCGGTGCGACGGCGGGCAAAGGTGCTGATGATTGATCTGGATACGCATTATTCGCTGGTGGTACATTTGAAGATGACGGGGCAGTTGGTGTTTCGCAGTTGTCATCCTGCGATGTATCGTCGGAAAAAATCTGGGCGTGCTTGTCACCGGGACCCGGATTGTTTTCCGATAATACTCGAGGATGACAAGGTGCCTAACTTCGCTGGCGGTCATCCAAACGACAGCTTAATCGGCGAGCTGCCGGATCGGTCAACGCGGGTGCAGATTGACTTTGTGGACGGGTCGCGGCTGTTTTTTAACGATCAGCGCAAGTTTGGCTGGGTGA
>CAUSEX010000002.1:0-57591 GCA_963531145.1 uncultured Candidatus Saccharibacteria bacterium | reverse complement strand
TTTCGAATAAATCAGGGTAGGATTTTTTGGTGATGATTTTCATACGTTTTATTATCTATCCCTCCGCGCCGCCACCGCAAACCACATAAAGTAATCCTCCAACGATTCATCCTCCATGCCGGCGAATAGTTCGCGGGCGCGCAGGACTTCGCGGAGTTTTGGCGATTTTTGGCGGGCAAGCTGTTCGGCGGTGGCGTCCAATAAGTCCAAGCCGCGCCGCCAGGCGCCAGTCATTGCCGCCGTATCGCCGCGGCGCCGGGCGGCAAAGGCTCGCCCGACCTCCGAGCCGATGTTGCCCATTTGCTCAAATATTGTTAAGTTCTGCCACTTTTGCTTGTCAAATACATACTTACTCATGGATGACTCCAGTGTGTTTATGTAACCACGCTGCCAACTCCCGCCAAACGTTTGCCGTCAACTCCGCCTTCTCTTCATCGGTCATTTCGGCGAGCGTCTTATCATGATTATCCGGCAAGAAATATGTATCGTAATTGCGGCCGTTATCTCCGCGCGGTTCTTTGAGCAATACGCCGTGCAGTTTTAAGGTAAACGTCTGCGGTTTGTTGCCGTCAAAATAAGTGATTGTACGCTGCGTGTACGCCCGAGTGCCGCCGCCGAGCAGCTGAATTATCCTGTCAATACCGATAGTGTCGAGCGCGTATTTGGTGTAAACGCCGGGAAAGCCGTTCAGTTCGTCGATGAACAGGCCTGAGTCCATCACCACTAATGGACATTTAAGTAGATCGTAATATTTTAGCGCCTTGTCGATAGAAACGGCTTGTTGATTGTCGGATTGGATTTCTGGCACGTCAGGTAAGGTTTTATCTGGGGTGATTAGGTTAATATTTGTTCCTGCCAGCGCGTGCTTAGCACCAGCAAGCTTGTGTTTATTAGTCGTCGCGTAGATTAAGTCCATAATTATAGTTTAACACTATCTGTTTCAGGTAAACCTCACCACAAACCGCATACCCTGTCCGTGTGACACAAACTCATAGTCTAGGCCCTTAGCGTCGAGCAACATTTTCACGGTATAGAGGCCGATACCACTGCTATCAGCGTGCTGCTTCGTGGAGTCAGAGCTGCGATAAAACGGGTCGAAGACGTGCTGGAGTTGCTGTTTGGTGAGCGGCTTGCAGGCGTTTTCGATGGCTAGCTCATGCTGGTCACAAGTAATTTTTATCATGCTCCCAGCGTCGCCGTGGCGCACCGCATTTGATACCAAATTCGAGATGACGTGGCGCATCATGTCGCGGTTAGCACGAATGGTTGTCGGACGCGCATCAACCGTGAAAGTCATGCCGCACGTTTTTGCTAGCAGGCGGTAATCGTCGACCACCTCAACAAGCAACTTATCGATCCTCAGCCGTTTTTCCTGACGTAAAGCCTGCTCGGCGACACTGCCAGAGCGCAAAACATCATTCACCATCACCGCCAAGCGATCAACCTGCGCCACCGATTCTGCCAGGTACTGATCGCGATTTTTATACTCGCCGATGTTGAGTTGCATGTTCTCGAGCATGATCCGGAGGGCTGCCAGCGGTGTTTTCAGCTCGTGCGAGGCCGCGCGGAGGAAGGCGATTTTCTCTTTCTCCAGCTGAGTAATCCGCTTATTTTCATGCTCCAGCGAACGAATCGTTTGCCACAGATTTTGATAGAGTTCATTAATATTTTGCCCCAGCACACCGATTTCATCACGGCTATTCACTGGATAACGCGCACCCTTTTCCAGCTGCTGCATCGTCGTCGTCACTGCTGCCATCTGGCGAATCGGCCGCGTCACAAAACGGCTGTAAATGTAGGAAAATAGTAGCGCCACCAGCAGCGAGCCGAGCATGGTATATGGCAATACATGTAGTGTAGCGAGTTTGGCCTGAGTAACAGGTGCTACGTCAGCCAACAGCTTTATTGTAATCGCTCGCCCCTGCTTATCAGCCACACTGCCCTGCTGCAAAATCACCGAGCGGGGATCGACCGTTTGTCCATCAGCAATTTTTACCACGCTAGTATCGACCGATTTGCCACTATCGGTCACAATATTGATCGACTGAAAACCTTGAAAATACTGGTCACGCCCGTCAATCGTCAGTGTGATATTAACATTTTTCACTTGAGCAAATTCTTGACTAGTCCGACGTATGTCCTCGGTAGATTTACCACGTAGTTCGGTTGTCAATGCTGTGAGATTATCCGCCGCCTCGCGCTCTTTTTGCTGCAGATAAAATTGCGGCATCAAGGTATAAATCAGCGCATGCACCAGGATGATTAGCGCTGCGAATAGGCCAATTGACACCAAGAACGTTTTGGGAAATAATTTAAGCCGCTTCATAGCGATAACCCACTCCCTTCACCGTGATGATGCAGTCGAGGTGCAATTTCTTGCGTAAGTTTTTGATGTAAACATCAATCACTCGGTCGAACGGCACCTCGTCATCACGCCACAACTTATCGATGATAGCCTGCCGACTCCAGACCATGTTTGGATTATCGACGAGCAGTTTGAGCAGTTGCACTTCCTTGGGCTTGAGGTGTGCGTCATTGTCATCATAAAATCCCTGATAAGCCGCGAAATCCACCGAGGCCAGACCATGGCGCCACAAGGTTTTGGCGGGTTGCTGTTGGCGACGAAGCAGTGCCCTAATCCGCTTTTCTAAAATCACCAGTGAAAACGGCTTACTCATATAATCATCCGCCAGCTCGTCAAAACTCGCAACTTGCGTCGGCTCATCATGCAGCGCCGTCAGCATCAACACCGGAACATCGCTGGTCTGGCGAATTTGATGCAATACTTCAATACCACTCATCCCTGGTAGCATAATATCGAGGATAATCACATCCACCTGAGTAAATTTCTTTAGCGCCTCCTCGCCGCTGGTCGCCGTCACCACCGTAAAACCGCGCTGGTGGAGGAACCGCTCAGTGCCAGTGCGCAAGGCAGGTTCGTCTTCAACTAGAAGGATTCGTGATTTTATTGCGTTACCCATTTCGGTTAATCTTGGATACTGTCCTCCTATGTTTTGAATTGGCTTGCGCTTGATATTCGGACAACAGTACTTGGTAATTCTGTGGTTAGTCAAGCTGCCAACGCGATAATTAGTTAATTACAATTATACCTTACCAAAGTAATTTGTCTACTTAAGTCTGGTCTAACGCCTCGTGACATAACTAGAAAAA
Source organism: uncultured Candidatus Saccharibacteria bacterium (assembly GCA_963531145.1). Classification (GTDB taxonomy): domain Bacteria; phylum Patescibacteriota; class Saccharimonadia; order Saccharimonadales; family Saccharimonadaceae; genus Saccharimonas. The sequence goes on along the minus strand of CAUSEX010000002.1, from coordinate 54,420 downwards.
AGATTTGAGCGTAAGCTGACATCTTCACTTAAGCGTCTATTAGACTCACTGCACAATAGGATCAGCCGAGACAAGATTATTGACTTATTTTAGCCACTCTGCTACCATTCATAATGTACTATTACTATAAAGCGTCCGAGTTCCAGTCACGCCGGAACGAGCTGGGTGTCAAAATACACCACGGGAGTGAAGCCGTAAAGTCACACAACCGAAATCGCGATCCATCGTAGAGCCGGTACTGAGTGCTATAATTCAGTAATGAACTATAGAACAAGGATGGGACCGCGGGAGGTCTCTTTTTTGATCTCTCGTTCCTTGGGTAAATAATAATTTATTGTGCCTGAGGAGGTTTTTATCTGAATATGGCAAGAAAATTTCAAATCGGTGTAATGGGTTCGGCGGCCGATCTAAAGTATAGTAAAGAGGTCGAAGCAGCGGCGTATGAGGTCGGCAGATTAATAGCCGAGAAAGGTGGAATTCTATTTTTCGGAGCCGAAAAAGACAGCGATTCTCTGTCAACGGCGGCATGTCGCGGTGCAAAAGATACTGGCGGATTAACGGTCGGCATCACGTATGGCAAAAGAAAAGACGTTTGGGAAAAAGATGCTAACATTATCATTCCCTGCGGACTGGAACGCGGCGGCGGTCGAGAAACCGTACTGGTAACTGGTTGCGATGCGGTGATTGCGATAAGCGGCGGTTCAGGGACGCTTACCGAATTAGCTATCGCTTATCAGGCCGATATCCCGATGATAGCACTAGCAGGCTACGGGGGCTGGGCCGATAAACTCGCCGATAAATATCTCGACACTCGTAATCGAATATTAACAATCGGTGCAGCGTCGCCAGAAGAAGCGGTCAAAAAAGCCTTTGCAGCCGCCGCTGAATATAAGAGGCGATATGCGTAAGATTCTATTTATCGCTGCTACTCATGGTAATGAACGAGATAGCGTTAAGGTGATGCGGCAACTTGAGAAAGAATTACCTAAGGAAAAATACGGCTATAATTGGATTATAGGAAACGAAAAAGCTTTTGCGGCTAACACGCGTTTCATCGAACAGGACCTTAATCGCAGCGCTCCAGGCGATATTAATAGCCCCGTATATGAAGTTCGTCGCGCGGCAGAGCTAATTGAATACGGCAAAAATTTCGATGTTGTAATTGATCTTCACGGGACAAAAACAGACAGCGGCATCGTTACGATCATACCTTACCCTACAGAAGAAAATATTAGATTAGCAAAATCGGCGGGATTGAGCCGTAATGTTGTGTGGTATTCGGAAAAGTCAAAAATTGCCGGACCGTTAGCTCAGTACATGCCTGTGCCGGCTATAGAATTTGAATGCGGACCAAAGGGTACTAAAAAAGCGTTTGATCTAACATACGCTGCGGTGCGTCGATTTATAGAGGCGAATCGGAACAGTCAAGAAGCTCGCGGCGATAAAAATGTTGAGTTCTATAATGTCTATGGCAAATTGTATGGCGAACACGACCCAGCTCTCAGAGATTTTGTGCTAACAGAAAAAGGCGGCGAATCGTTTTATCCGTTCCTGTCTAACGAATATAGCGGTATTGCTTGTTATAAGATGGAGAAGGACGAAGGTGATAAGATGACTATATAATGCAGAGAGTTGCATTTTTCGGTGATATAACAAGCTCTCAACCTACGACGAAATAAACTTTGGAACCCACAAAAACAGCTCGCCACCAGAGGTAAACGAGCTGTTTCAAATCCGAACGGAATATAAATCCCTTTATGGTGAGCCAACACATATAAATTTGGAACTCTTGTTCAATGATTTGTTCCTGCTGCGGGATCGGTTCAAAGAACTTGGTATGACGATAAAAGATGGCGAGATTTATTTAGCCGATTTGGAGAATAAAGATGTTTAAGATGATACGATCGCCAATCCCTAGCCTGTACGACCAAGATACCTTTGATACTCATTTTCTTCGTGACATGAGAAAGGCACGTTGTAGTATCATTATTGAAAGCCCATTTATCAGACTAGCTAGAGTTAAGCAATTCCTTCCGGTGTTCAAGTGTCTCACTAGACGTGATGTGATGATCATTATCAACACCCGCCATCCTAATGAGCACGACACGCAATATCGCATGCAGGCGATTACCGCTATAGAATCGCTGCAAGAAATTGGTATAGAGATACTGTTTACTACCAAACATCACCGTAAACTTGCTATAATTGACAGAGAGATTATTTATGAAGGTAGTCTCAATATTCTATCGTACTATGACAGCTGCGAAATTATGCGTCGGATTACGTCAAAAGCAGAAGCGGAAATGTTGATTGATTTTATCAAACTTAACAAATTTATGGAGGTGAAGTAGCCATGAAAAATGAAGATACATTCAAAGATCTTCGTCTGTATGAAGACGAAGAGACAATTCAGAAAACATTACGCTACTTAGAGATTCATGATCCTGAAAACGCGACGAGAGAATATGCGATCGGATTTCTAAAATTTATGCAGCGTTTTGCACATGTTGCAAGCAAGGTCGAAGGGTTTGATCTTGAAAAATTCCTGAAAGAATATGAAACAAAACGCAAGGGCGACTAATAATATGCCCCTGGTTTAGTTAGTGATATATCCTATAGCGTTTTGTCTTCAAAGCACTAATCGTAGATTCTATCTGCCTGAAGGCACTTAGATAGTCGCTTTCAGACAATTGCACTCCCTTCTGAAACTTATCAGTTAAGGCCGGATATGCACTTCTGTCGAACGGGGACCCTATCTTCTCCTTAAAATCGGTCAACAGAGGGCCTGACTCTCTTGATATAGTGTCCATTCTATTTTGTATTTTACGTATTAATCTACGTAGTTGCTTCACATTCTCTTCACTTATGCTCTCTTTGGCGTATGTTTCAAGGTAGAGGTTATCGACAGCTTCTAGCAACTTAATGATTTCTTCAATTTCTCCACAAACTATTGCCTCATAACTTCGTTGGTTATTTAATTTTCTATCTATAATAAAGGGCGTTACGGAAACTGATATCGCTAATGCCAACAGAGCAACTACAGACCCTAAGTCTACTTGTGTATTGATAGACATGAGTTTATGATTAAATAAAAAGTGGTATCCTATAGCTCCTATAAGGAGCCACATAACCGCTAAGGAGACGTGCTTAATTGTTGATGTCGGCACTTTCATCAATATAACCCCAGAATCTCTCTGTCAATCCAGGCTCATCGTTACTTTTGATTTCTATCTTTTCTCGTACGTCTAGCTTATCCCGCCTACACTGTCGCGATATCTCCAGTGCAAGCTCTGATAGAAATGAAGATGCGTACCCCCAAGTATTGTCAAAATCAATGAGTATAGATTCTTTATTCTCGAGGTGCTGCTTAATGTACTTATCAAAAAACTCCTCAGCAGAGCCATCACCGTCTTTTTTATATCTGGCGCCTGGTAGAGTTGTAAAATCGCTAACACTTATTTTTATTCTGCTACCCAACACAAATCTCCCAATAGTATATTGTAGCCGGTAGGCTTTCCGATGAATCCTTCTCAACACTACCAAGATTCACCAGGTCAATCTTGGTTTTATTTGTAATTATTTCAAATCTTTTATACATTTCGTCATTACTCACTGTATCGTATATATATTTTATACCTTTGCCCCTCTCCGGTAAAGTCGTACGGCTTTGCAAGCCTTTTGGTATAGCTCGCCTAAAGAACTCGCCTTGAGAATTTTCTCGCTTGATTATCGCGCGCCATAGTGATTTTCCTTGCTGCTGGCTATTAGCCTTATCGGTTAGGGTTTCGTAAATACCGACACCCATGTCTATTATGCAGTATTGTTTAACCTTGTTGCCGCTACTATCCTTAGTTTCATACGTATTAACAATCCAGGGAAGCGTATGGTTCTTGTCTGGACTAGCGTGGTCTGCGGTATTTGTGACTATCTCTATAATTATTGGATGAATATCTCGCAACCTCTGTCGATTCTTTTCTCCGAAATAACTGACCGTTTTCGTTAATATGTCGCCAATCGCCTTATTATCCACCTCATTTTCACTTCGAGACAAGAACGCTCCACTGTTAAAGTCTGGCCTCCTCTTCTTAATAATCATATTTTCAAATTGTGCTTCCTCGAAAAATCTGTACGCTGCAGAGTTTGAAAGGGGACTTGTTACCTCTAGGTATTTTGATTTTGTATTTCTGTCTAGCATAAACGCACCCAGTAAGCATAGCGTAGGAAGGTCAATAGAGGTTACCTTGCGCAAGTTCATCTGTGTATATTCTTCTTGATCCAGCATGCGTTTTACGGTGTTGAAGTATTTAATTACACTGTCTCGGTTGTCTAATATAGAGAAATTAGCTGGAGCACCCATTGACGTGTAGGATATATTCTTTGTGCCTTTTTCATGCAACCGCCGACGGTACCTCAAAAGCCTATCTCCATGGGAATGTCTCGCCCTTAACTCTTGGCGATATTTCTTGCGCGCTATTCTTTGCTGCTTTGCTCTATCTTTTATTTTTCTCATATGCTTAGTACTTATTATAGCGCAGTTGTTATTCTGTAAGTTACTGCAAATCAATCGTCTATCATTGGTACTGGTTTTTTCTTCGTACTCTTATTTTTTACTGTTTGTTTTTTCTCTATAGTGCGTCGGTTTTTGTTACCTGTATTCTCTTGCTCCCTTGCATAACACTTCCGTGAATGTACAATAACAGTATCTCGTACGATCTTATCACCCTCGTCTTCTAGCAGTAATGTCTCACCAGATAACGGCTCTTGTGCATTCACCGTGGCTAATCGCACATAGTAATTATAGGCCGGCAAATTGCTAATTTCACCTGGCTCAATATACGGGCTAAACATCGGCAATAGTCGTTGTTCATCCTGTGGGTTGCCAGTTCGGAAACAGATAACCGTACCGACATTGGCCAGAATTATATTTACGGTTTGCTGATCGCTTTGTTGCGAAGTAGATTGCTCTGCCATGATCATGAAAACTTTATATTTACGGCTTTCAGATAACATTTGCACAAATGAGGTTGTGGCGAAATTTTGGAACTCATCGACGTAAATATAGAACGCGCGACGCTCCGATTGTTGCAGTCGGGCGCGCCGCAGACTTGCGAGCTGAAGCTTCGCAAGTATGGTAATACCAAATAATTTAGACGTATCCTCGCCAAGTAATCCTTTCGATAAATTACAGATCAGTATTTTGCCCGAGTTGATAATATCGTCAAAATCAATAGTAGACTTTGATTGTTCAAGAATCTGTTTAGCTGAAGCCGAAAAAAAATCGACCAATTTTAGCAGTGATACCAGCTGCCATCTTTACTTTCTGCATATCGCCGGCTTTGCCAAATTCATTTTTCCAAAAGTTAATTAAGTTTTTATCCTTAAGTGTTTTGATAACGCTACGGCGATATTTTGGATCATTTAGTAAATCAAAAACTGTGAATAGTGTTGCACCCTCTTGTGTTAATGCGGTTTGTACGGCATTGCGATACGAAGTCGATTATACTCTGCGCTGTTTCCATATATCCTCCTCGTCGCTAAATTCCATCTTTGATCCTTCAAACATATACTTTGTACCTCTGGCTATATCTCCTGGGGGCAGGTTTGAGTTATGGTAGGTTAGTAGCGCATCTTCAACTAGTCTCATCGCCTCATCTTCGTACGGCTCCATTGTCCTTGGTGCAAGGATCCAGGTCGTCATCACAAATATTTTCGTATGGTTATCGGTAAAATTTTTGTAGTAGTCAATCCTTATGGCAGTATCTTTCCATATAAGAACACCGATCCCGTCAAAACCATCAAAATTGCGATAGCCCTCAACAGCCGCTCCGAAGTTTGCTCTTATAATAGCAAATAATGCATCGGCATCGGCGTTATATACCGAGGCTGACGCCACATTTGCTACAGCAGTTTCATCCCTTCCGGGCCACGGGCTGGATATTTTATACTTTTTCATGAGACTTTGCGCCTCATCTTTGCTTATTTGTTTGCTTACAAAACCCATAATCACCTCTCCTAAATTAATCTTACTTGAACAGCTACCAGATTATTACAATAACGCCCCCTAATACATACAGTACTTCTTTTTCTAGTAGACCAACTAATAATCCCCTCTACACCTTCCATACCTCATCCTTATCCATAAAAGTTATATCAACTCCTCTAAAAACACTCTTCTTCTGGCTATCTCTGGGCAGAAGTGTGACTTGATGAAGAGCAAGAGAGCCTTCTTCAGCTAGTTGTGCAATTTTTTCCTTTTCACTCTTCAGTTCAATCGGAGCTATGATATGCTTTGCTATTAGCATGAACTTCTCGATTTGTCCATGTCCATTATTAAACTCTTCCACATTGAGCCCCATAAAACTTTCATACAAGTCTATACGTATGTTAAATCCCTTCCATATGAGCACATTTATTCGAGGAATTCCTCCTGCGGGTAATTGACCGTTAAGAGATACTCCTTGCTGAGACTGCACTGAGACGCATATTGCGCCATCTTCTTTGCTGTATGCCATTGCAATCATATGGCTATCAAGGGAATGGCTGTCGTCAAATCCTGGTCTAATTAGTTTATACTTATCGGTTAATTCCTTAACTTTATCTTTGTCAATCAGTCTGCTGATAAAGCTCATAATCTTCTCCATTTAATAAATTAAAAACATTACCTTTATTATAGATATACATAGTAGACTATACAAATTCTTCTTAATAAACAAAAAAGACGGAAATTCCGCCAATTTTAAGAATCTAATTGGTGACTCTACCGGGAATCGAACCCGGGTTGCCGGGATGAGAACCCGGTGTCCTAACCGCTAGACGATAGAGCCGAACTGTTGATATTATAGCAGCAGAGCTGGATATTGTCTAGCTGCCGAGCTGCTGAATGATTTCGATTAGGCGGCGCGGCGTGATTTCAGCCTTAATCAGGTAGGCGTCGGCATCGTTTTCTAAAGCGGCGCGGCTTTTCTCGTCTTGATCGAAATTTGTCATGACGACGATACGCGACTTCTCGGCGCTGTTTTCTTCGAATTTGCGGATGGCGGTCATGATTTCGGTGCCGCGCATCTCTGGCAGCATGATATCAAGCAAAATTAAATCGTAATGTTGATTGGTAGCCATAACCAAGCCATCGTGGCCGTCCACCGCCCACTCGACGTTGTAGCCAGCCATTTTGAGGCTGCGAACATACATCTCGCCGATGAAACGGTCGTCTTCGATGACTAAGATTGTGGAAATTGCCATGATATTCTCCTAATTATCCTGTATATTTAGTGTGATTTTTAATCCAGCTGTTGCCTGCCGAGATGATTTCGGTGTTGGAATTGTCGGCGTCATGCAGCTTGTCAGAAACGGCGGCGTAGATTGGTAGCGTGAAGGTGAAAATTGCCCCCTGCCCTTCGGTGCTTGATACGCCGATAGTGCCGCCGTGACTTTCGATGATAGCTTTGCTGAGATATAAGCCGATGCCAGTGCCAGCGACTGTCTCGCGGCTGCGGTGGCTGCGGTAGAACTTGTGGAAGAGATTGTTGATGACGCTGGCTGGAATGCCGATGCCATTGTCGGCGACCGAAACTTCGACATGCTTGTCTTTGGCCCGAGCAATGACGCGTACGGAGCCGCCCTCGTCGGAATATTTGATAGCATTGTCGATAAGGTTAGATAGCACTTCGGAAATACTAGAGCGGTCGGCGGCAACGGTTGGCAAATCGCTCGGAATATCAACTGACAGTGAGCGATGCTGCGAGCGGGCGCGCAGCTCCATATCGTCGCGGATAGTCTCGTAGATTGTTGCCAACGAATCTTCGTGTAGTTGGAGTTTGAGGTGACGGCGGTCGTAGCGGCTGGTGTTGAGGATATTGTTGATGTAGCCAGATAAACGATTGCCGCTAACGATTAATCTTTGGAAAAGCTCTTTTTGATCGGGCTCGAGTTTACTATCGAGTTCGAGCGCTAGCACGTCGAGGTAGCCGCGGATAACAGTGATTGGCCCGCGCAACTCATGAGCCGCAAACGAGATGAAGTCAAGGTCGTCGTCCTCTGGCTGGTAGATTTCAGTCTCGTCGTAGGCGGTAATGATAGCATCCGCGGCATTGCCTTGTTCGAAATCAACAGTGATATTGAAAATACGGCGGTCTTCCTGCCCGATGACCTTGTTGGGAACTCGCAGCCAAATTTTGCGGGCGCGAACATTGTCGGTACGCTGTTGATCGATCCATTCAATCAGGTCGGTGCCGTCGTCAAATAGCAAGTCAAAATGATAAGCGCCTTTGGCGTCGAGCGAGATTGGCGCGGCGCGGTTAGCGAAAATTACGCCATTGTTCTTGTCAAGGATAATTATGCCAGTACTTGTCAGATTGAGGGCGCTGGCTAGTTCGTCAGTTGCGCTAGTTTTGTCTGGACTGGTTTCGACATGTTCTTTGTAGATAGATAGTAGCATATCGCTAAAACCGGTAGCCTTGTACTCTTTATTGCTAGGGTTTGGTAACTTTTGGTCAATTTTTTGTCCGGCAGCATTAACTAGCGCGGTCGAGAGGTCGCGCAGCGGAATCATCGCAAAAGACAACACTGCGAAATTTGTTGCAGTAGAAATGATTAGCAGCGAAATGACAATTGTTGCAATAAGAAAGACATCCAAACGAACCTGCAGGATGATCATTATTGCAATAACCGATAAAGCGACCAATAATTGAACGAGAACAGATATTATTGCAACCTTGTTGCGATGAATACGCCAAAAATCACGCATTTCTGGCGTACGTTTGACTATTGGCTTGGCGTCGCTTACTGCCACGAAACACCTCCTCCGCCGCTGTTTGGTACGGCAGCGATCCAGGTTTGTCCGCGATTTAGTGCGACTGGTTTGCCGGCAGCGTCGATGAGTTCAAGCGGGCTAAAGCGGTCATTCTTGCGCCAAGTGCATTCAGCGGCCGTGCCGTTCTGAAACACTGTTGCAGTACCGGTACCATTAGTAACGATACTTTGCCGCCAGCCGTCTTCCATGACGGTAGTCTCATTGACATGCAGCGCGATGACGACGCTCGGCGCTAGCCTACCCTCTTCACGGTCGTTACTGGCCTGCCCGCCGATACTGCGTAGATAGGTGTTGCTAGCCTTGTCATAGTCGTAATGGGTATTGTACCAACTGCTAGAGAAATTGATGTCGATACTGACGGCGTTTGGTTTGTCGCTGGCCTTGCCGTCAGCGCGAGCGAAGCTGGTGAATTGCGATGACTTATAGCCTTTACCAGCGTTGAGCGCGTCTAACTTCTCGAAGCTGGTATAGACATTATGCGGCGGCCGCCGATCATTAGCGCGCCAGTACGAACTGCCGTTGAAGAACTGATCGATGTCGCGATACTTACCGTTGCGAATCTCTTGCAGTGAAGCGTGGCTGCCACCGACATGGGCGACGCTAGCCTGGTATGGCGCTAGCCAATCGATATAGTACATACGCAGGCTGCGGACTGGGCCGATGAGCTGAGGTTTGTGCTGTTGAAATAGTGTCAGAAAGCGTGTGATGCCGCCTTCGGCGATGGCTTCGTAGACGACTTCGGCCTGCTTGAGTCCAGAATGCGGCCGGGCATCAGGCGAATTTTCGATCATGATGGCAGTGACTGGTTTGGATAGGTCGGCCTTAGAGGCAACTTCAATGCCATTGAGGTGGGAATAGTATTTTTCTACTGGTTTTTTCTGAACTGGTGTAGTGTAGTTGTTACTAGCTACTGGCGCGCGATATGTCAACACGAAAGCTACTGCCCCGCCGATAGCGATTAGAACTGCGCCGCAAATGCACATTGTTGCAATACGATGGCGATCAATGAAATCGCGCAGTCGTTGCAGGCGCGACTGCTTGCCATCAACCGCGTAGTGTTGCGCCACGAGCGGGCTCGGTTGTCTGTTTCGTCTGCGTATTTTTTGCTTTTGCATCTCGGTAAAATTATAGCATAATTGGTGTGAATTGGTTATGGTTTGCGCGACGTGCCGCGTATGCTATTATTGCGTCATAGGTTTGTTCAGAGGTGCAGTAATACACGAAATAAATCTACAGAATAGTACTAGAGCTACTGCGGATCCGAGCTTCGGTGTCGAATGGCAAGCAGGCGCAGCGTGCAGTCCTAGTACTGCTGAATTGTTCTTTCCTTTGGGTAACTATAGAGGTGGCAGACAGGAAAAACGTGTTAGACGCGCTAAAAGGATTTGCCGTGATTGTCCAGTTGTGTCTGAATGCTTGGAGCATGCGTTAAGTAATAATCTGAATGAAACAGATGATGGTATCTGGGGTGGTATGACTCCAAGCGAGCGTCGAAAACTTAAAAATCGAAATAACCAGTAGATTTTTGGCTAGTTGTGATTTGACAAAAAATAAGTAGAGTTGTAGAATATTAGAATATTCTCTTCGGATAGATGGAAGGAGGAAGAGGATATGTTGCTTGAGATTGTCAAGGAGACAATCGCCACGAGCTCAAGTAGCTGGGTCTTTACCACGTACGACATCTCGGTGTCGTATGTAGTTGATGGCGAGCTTCTTGGTGTCGTGGACGTTTTTGAGGAGAAGTCTCCAGCTTTCTCTTCAAAACTAGCTGATGAAGGATACTATTTCGTCGCAGGGGTGACCTGCGACGAAATTGTCAATGCCCCAGGGCTTCGGTACAGTATACTTGGCGTGCCAGAGAACATCAGGCGGCCACGTCGCAGTTTGCGGCAGTGGCTAAAAACTCGTCGCTCTACCTCTGATGATATGATGGAGGTCGCCCGCGTTTCTGACGCGGTGATTCGCGTCATTAGGCAGTTGGCGCTTTCGTCTTGCGATCAGCATGACGTTAAGATGCTTAAGAAGCATCGGCATCTTGTTGAGCCGACTAGGCCCGTGCTCCCACGACGACTGGTCGACGACCAGCTGGTGGCGCGAGTTTTCGGGCGAAGGCCCGACCTTTTCCTCTATATCGGAGGAGAGCTTGGGCGGTGGCTTAGCCACCGCACACCTGACGACCAGCTGGGCGATCGTCTGCCCAGATATCTCTGGAGCGACCTGATTGATCAGGTTGTTCTTACCGTCCGAAAGGAGGTGGACCCAATCTTGGCTCGTTTGCGGGCAGAAGAAGAACTGAATAGTCTTGATGCTTCTGCTTCTGTTCTCGCCAAGAACTCTTCCTGTTCTGGCTCAGAGGAGGCGGCGCAGCAGCGACAAGAGCAGCAGTTACGCGAGGTGGCCTCGCTTTGCGGTGAAACACCGGAAGAGCTGGTCGCCCGCCATCTGCTGAGTGACGAGGCGCGACGACGACGCCTCTACTGATTCTATCCGCTGGGGCTGTCTTGCTATACTATAAATATAACAAGACAACCCCCTTACTTTTTGCTAATTAATTTATTATTCTTTTGACTCTAGATAACTCTGGAGCCGCGCTAGCGTGCGTTCGCGGCCAATCAGCGCCAGCGTATCATTCAGCTGCGGGCTGAACGGCGCCCAGGTGACGGCGATGCGGATCAGGCTGAAGAGAATGCCGGGCTTTTGGCTGGTGGTTTCCAGTAGTTCGTTTAGGCAATTTTGGATTGATTCTGGCGTCCAGCTGGCGAGTTTGGCGAACTCAGCGCGGGCGGTTTCTAGTAATTCGCGACGCTCGCTGTCAGACAACTTCTTTAGCTGCTTATTGCCGTCAATAAGTTCCAGGTTAATCTCAGGTTCCGCGAAAAAGTAGTCAAATCCGCGTAAATCTTCAAACATCTTCAGGCGGTCTTGCGCTAAAGCCAGCACTTTCATGCGGTATTCCTTGGTTATATTTGGAGCGTAGGCGGATTCCGGCCAGAAACCAGTCTGTCTCCTGTCTTTTTGCGGATTATCATTCCATGGCGACACGTAATTGTAAAGCTTATCGACAGGAATATTGCGTATATGAGCGCCATTAAGCCATAACAAGCGTTTTTCGTCAAACCGTGCGCCTGATTTTTGGACGCGTTTCAGGCTGAACTTTTTAATCAATTCGTCTCTGGTGAAAACTTCCTGTTCGGTGCCGTCGTTCCATCCCAGGCTGGCGAGGAAATTGAGCATGGCGTCTGGCAGATAGCCTTCCTCCCTGTAGGCTAGGATATCTTTGGCGCCGTCGCGTTTGGACAATTTCTTATTGCCCTGCTCGTTCATGATCGGCGGTACTGAGGCGAATATCGGCCAAGGTATATCCAGCGCATCGTAGAGATTAAGATATTTGGGCGTGCTGGCAAGGAACTCTTGTCCGCGGATAACGTGGGTGATTTCCATTTCGGCGTCATCGACAATGTGCGCAAAGTTGTACGTCGGAAAGCCGTCGGATTTGACTAAGATAAAGTCGTCAATTACCTCTGGGCCGGCGTGCATCTCGCCCATGACCTCGTCATGCCAGGTGTAGGGTTTCGGTTCTGAACGAAAGCGCAGCGGCTGGCTGCCATCCCAGGCCGGCGGGTTTTCTGGGCGGTAATCACGGTATAAAAAAGGTTTTTTATGGGCTTTGGCTTCTTCGCGAAAAGCATCTAGCTGCTCTGGTGTATACGGATCGGCATAAGCGCGGCCAGCGTCAATGAGTTTTTGCGCATATTTACGGTAAATATCAAGCCGTTCTGATTGCTTATATGACCCGAATTCGCCGCCAAAATCGTCTGGACCTTCGTCTGGTATAAGGTCGAGCCACCTTAGGCATTTATAAATATGCTCTACGCTGCCAGATACTTCCCTTTTTTGGTCGGTATCTTCTATGCGCAGGATGAATTTTCCATTTGACTGCCGAGCAATAAGCCAAGCGAATAGCGCGGTACGCATACCGCCGACGTGCATGTAGCCGGTTGGGCTAGGCGCGAAGCGAGTACGCGTGGTCATGAGGCGCTCTCTTCTAATTTGGCGACGCGCCGGTCAAGTAATTCTAGCTCGTGCCGAGTGGTTTTGTCGTTATCAACGACAGCTCGTTTGATGGTTCTGACGTCGGTCTTGAGGCTATCGAACTCCTCGCGTAAATTATTGAATTCCTCGCGTGTTGGTTGGTTTGATACAATCTCTAATACCGCGCGCATCTGCGAACGGATTTCTTCAAGAATGACGTTGGTGTAATTTTTGTCGTCGCCCATGGCCTAATTATAGCAAAAAGCACCCGGCAGGTGCAAAAGTTAAGAGTTATCCTCATATCGCCAAGAATAAGGCCTATCTTTATATTATACCACAAATACGCATAAATTACAAACTGGCGGCTATCTTTTGGATTTGTTCTGGTGCTAGCTCGGCGTTGCCATCGACAGTGTAAAGAATACCAGCGTTAACCCAAGCGGCATGAGTACCATATGAATAGATGGTTAGGCCATTGGCGGCGGTCGTGGTGTACTTATCATGAGATTTCGGCTTGATGTAATTTTCGAGCACGGCCGATGAATCCCACTCGGAGCGAGTTTGCGCTAAGGTGAAATTCTCGTTGCTGCCGTTAGCGGCAAACTTCATGATTACGCTGCCTTGCTGGTAAGCAACTGGACCGTTGAGGCTATAGCCAGACGGCTGATAATTCGGATAAGAAGCGTTAATACCAGCCTGCGAGGCGGCTATACGGGTGCTCAAAGCGGGCATATTGATATATGTGAAGTAGGCGCCTAGCAGTAGGACAGCTATAGCTGTGCTGCCGATACTAACTAAGCGGCGCCAAAGCGAAAAGTTTTTTGTCGGCTTGACTTCTTTGCGCTGTTTGCGCGTCAACATCTTGTCGGTAGCTTCCTGAATGGCTTGCTGCTTGATAACTTGCGATGGCAAGATGCTGCGCGTTTGCTGCTGCTTGATGATTGCTTGCCGCTGGCGAGCAATCTGTTCAAGCTGATTGGCAGTAGGCGCTATATCTGGTGTTTCTGGGGTGGCTGGACGCTTGACGGGCGGTTTGGTAGTAGTTGTAGCTTTGGCAAAATGCGCAATATTAGACGATCGGCGAATATCTTGGACGCGGCGAGTTCTCTTGCTGCGGCGAATGATTTGCGGCGGCGTACTGCGCTCGGCCGCTAAGCGCTGCGAACTGCGAGCGGCAGATTTTTCTTTAATACCCGCTGGGGTGGTTGCTCGCACTGGCGCTACTGAATCAATGGTGCGCGGTTGTTTCTTGATATATTTGCGCTGCAAGGTGTGGGATTTTTGGGTGCCGCTATGAAAATTGCTAGCCGCGGCCGCCGGCGTGCGTGCTGATCGCTGGGCGTCGAGAATATTGCCAGTTTCGGCGTCGTAGACATTACCCTTGATGGTTATGTTGTTGTTTGTCATTTCCCTTACCTATGTTTGCGATACTACTCGTGCTTAACTATTATCATAGCCTAATTTGCTATTACACGCAATAGCAAGTGGTATAATACGTACTATGAATCAGCAAAAAAATCGGCGCAAGCAGCGTATTAAATTAACCTTTACTTATGCTGTGATGACCCTGGCAGTTCTAGCGTTGGCAGTGGTTTGTTTGATGCTAGTACAAGGCTATCGTTTAGACTTTGATCGAGGCACGGTTAGACAAGGCGGCATGATGCAGTTTGACTCGCGGCCTGATGGCGCAACGATTCAGATAGATGCCGCCACCCTTGCTAACCGGACGGCGACGCGTATTGTAGCGACTGCCGGGCAGCACACGGTGACGGTATCAAAAGACGGCTTTGTGCCCTGGCAAAAACAAGTTAACGTTAAGGCCGGCTCAATCCTTTGGTTAAATTACGTCAAGCTAGTGCCGACGAGCATTGAGGCTAAAGATGCGATGGAACTCGCTAGCCTCGACAGCGCAGCGGCAGCGCCTGATAAATCGCGCTTTGCGGTTATCCAAAACAAGCAGCAGCCAGCGGTTGATTTTCTCAAAGTTGATAACGACCGGATCGAACATAAGCAGCGTGTTCTACCTGCCGATAGTTACACGGCCGGCGGCGCTAATCACAGTTTTGCAATTGAATCGTGGAGCAAGGATAGCAAACGAGTGTTAATCAGCCATTCTTTTGATGATTCAAAAGAATATCTAATCGTTGACCTCGATGGCAAGGCGCAAAACATCACCCGCGATATCGGCGTGCAAATCAGCAAATTAGCTTTCGATAAAAGCGACTCGCAGAATGTGTATGTGTTGACGGCCGACAGCGATGTTCGCCGGATTAGACTGTCGGACAAAACGTTGTCGGGTCCGCTAATTAGCGATGCTAGTGATTTTTATGTTTCTAGAAACGGTTGGATTAGCTATACTACCAAGCCGAATAATAGCGGCGAGCGGACGATTGGCTATTTGTCGAAAGGCGCTTCGAAACCGCGGGCCTTGCAAACTTTCAAGGATATGGCTGGGCGCAGTCTTAATCTAGCGATTGAGGAGTATTATTATGATAATTTTGCGCTCATTACTCACGGCAAAATGGTTGCTGTCAAGAAAGTAAAATTGCCAGCAAGCGATTCAACAGACGAACTGCAGCAAGAGTTGCTAGCGACGCTGCCGTTAGCCACTGACGTTTCGTATGCGGGCTTCTCGCCCAACGAGCATCTGTATGTTTATGCGCAGGCTGGGGCTAGCTTGGTAACTTATAATTTAGAACTGCGGTCGATTGCTAACGTCTCGATGAAGACTACCGCTACGAGTGAAATCGCTTGGCTGGATAATTCGCATATTATGCGGGTGTCTGGCGGCACCTTTGAGTTCGGCGATTATGACGGTACTAATATGCACACCATGGCGATCGATGCAGTTGGCTCGGCAGCAATGCAATCGTCGAATAACCGTTTTCTGTATTATTTCCGCAAACACGCTTCGGGCAAAATTACTGCTTCTTACATTAAGATGTACGACTAAGCTAAGTTCGCTAATTACCGATGCCAAATATTCGTTGCAAGAATGTCGGCGAGTTGGCTGGCATTTTCTTGGTCGAGGCAGCGGTATTGCTGTTTTGCTCGGCGGTTTTGGCTTCATTCGGATTCGGGCTGATTTGCTCGCCGAAAACTAGCAGGCGGTTTTGTGCTGTGCCTAGCGGCGTACAAGTGATTAGCGTAATGTAAGGCTTGTCGTTGCCGATTTGCAGCGACGCAACGTCGGTCGGCTTAACTACCTTGGTGCCGGTAATTTTGTAAGTATAACGCGTGCCGTTGTAATTAGCGTAAACCACATCGCCAGCGGCCATCTTCTCTAGCCGAGCAAAAATAAATTTATAATCGCCGCTGTCAGTCCAGTCGTTAGAAGAATGGCCAGAAACGACGAAATTACCCTTTTCGCCAGGCTTAGCGTTGGCGCCTTGGATGTTGAACCACACGATGCCTTTGTCCATGGCCTTATTGAGCGAGTTGGTGTCGGCGGCATTAGCATCCCAAACAATTGGCACATCGACGGCAATCTTCGGGATAAGCAGCCGCGACTCGTTGGTGGCGACTTTGGTGGTATTTGGCGAGACGATAATTGATTCGGGGTCAGCGGCGCCTGGCGAGACATACGCCTCGACGTAGGCGAACAAAACGCGATTATACTGCAAAAATAGAAAGACAATCATTACCGCACAAGCTGCCATGATTGGCATAAAATGACGGCTGCCGCGGACTTTCTTGGCCTTGTCGTTGATTTTGCGGCGAATGGAACTACGCAGGTCGTTGACGGCCTCCTCTTGCGATACAGTACCATTGTTTGGCGTTGAGTTTTGGTTTTTTTGCGCTTGCTGAGCAGCTTGCTTTTTGAGCGACTTGCGAGTGGCGTCAATCTGCGAGACATAGTAACGCTCGTAATACTGCTGATAATATGTTTGCCAGGCGGTGTGGTATTTTTGCCAAGAAGCATCATGCGCAGCAGGCGTGGAGCTCTGGTTCATGGTGCGGGTATACGGGTTTTTGTCTGGGTCGACGGCGCCGGGGCCGGCCGTAACGCTGCTGGACTGTGCACTATCAGCGACGGTGCCAGATGGCTGCGGATAGGCGTTTGTTTGCGGCGAGTGCGAGTTCTTTTGGGGTTCCTCGGCCTGTTTAGGTTTTTTCGCGTTAGAAGAATTTGGCTGCTGGCCAGTTGCAGCAGTGGCATGCGGATCGTTTTGAATAATCGAATTGATCTGTTGGCGGACAATATCAGCCGCTGCCGACCGGTGCTGGTCGGTTAGCGTGCTGTGATGAGGCGCTCCGTCTCTGGGCGGAACGGTTAATGATGAACGATCGTCTGGCTTCATACTTTCTATGCTAATTATAGCGTAATTAGCGGTTATTTACTAGTTAGCGCTGGTCTGTTACAATGAAAATGTACCTTTTCTGCCGCGGTGATGGAATTGGTAGACATGAGAGACTCAAAATCTCTTGAGCATTAGCTCGTGCCGGTTCAAGTCCGGCCCGCGGTACCATAAGATAGACGTATGTGGGCGTCTTTTTTTGATGCGCTTACCCCTGTTATGGTAGCGGCGTAAAGCATAAGTAACAATATTATGCAAAAGTGTTGACATAATTAAAAGTTTATGCTACAATGACATCATAAGCGTGGAATAATGCACGCAGGGAGGAAATCAATGAAACTATCAATTAAGAATCTGGCGATTGTCGGCGCGGTTATAGCTGCTATCGCTGGTGGAATCTGGTTGGCTAAGCCATCAGAAGCATCTGTCTGTGACGGATGGATTAACGTGATTACTTGCGGTACGCCAAGTCATCAAGACCTTAAAAATGTTTACTACGGACGCAACGACATCAAAGCGCTGTATCAGTGGAACAACATAAATGATGCCATGATTGAAGGCAAAGGCATGAAGAACGGTACCGTTTATAAGGATGGCCGGATCGTTGTCGACGGCCAAGTCGTAGCAACTAATGCCAAGACCGTTCAGCGTAATACGCGCTACCCAGGCTCGTCATACGGCCGCGAGACGGTTGGCGGACATTCGTTCTACAAGTTTACGACTCAGAACAGCTTTGTCTACAATCAGTTTGATGCTTTCGTCTGGTTTGATGAAAACGGCAAGTTTATCGCAGCCATTATCAAGGATTGCGGTAACCCAGTCTGGGGTGATGCAACCTGGAAACCGAAAGATATCCAAGTCTGTGATCTTACCAGCAAGAAAATCATCACCATCAAAGAGAATGAGTTCAACAGCAGCAAACATTCCAAAGATATCAACGATTGTAAAGAAATCAAGGTCTGCGACCTGACTAGCAAGCAAATCGTAACTATCAAGGAAAAAGAGTTCAACAGTAAGAAGCACTCGAAAGACATTAACGACTGTAAGGAAATCCAAGTCTGCGACCTTTCAACCGATACTATCATTACTATCAAAGAGAAAGAATTTGACAGCAAGAAGCACTCTAAGAATTTCGCTGACTGTAATAAGGTAAAGGTTTGCGAACTCGAGACTGGTAACATCATCACCATCAAAGAGACCGAGTTTGACAGCAAGAAGCATTCCAAGAATGAAGCAGACTGCGACAAGGTGAAAGTTTGCCGCATCGCTGACAAGAAAATCGTCGAAGTTACCCGTAAAGAGTCAAGCGACAGCCAGTACACCACTGACATGAGCAAGTGTGAAGAAACTCCAGCGACTCCACCGGAAACTCCAAAAACGCCAACCCCATCAAATCCAGTTGAATTGCCAAAGACTGGTACCGGCGAAGTAGTCGCCTCGGTGGTCGGCCTCGGCGGTCTAACCGCAGCAGCCAGCGCTTACATCGCTAGCCGCAAACGCCTCTAGTTAATCCCCCCAGCTAGAAACAATCCGCTCTGAGATATCAGGGCGGATTTGTTTTGTTGGATTATTTAGAAAGAAGACTGGCGGTGATAGCCTCAAGCGGCCGCGACGGATTCCAAATATAATAGACGCTAGCACGTGCCGCTACCGTGCCGCGCCAGATGCGCATCGGGTCGTTCCATGGCATGGTTGCAACTTTCCCGCTGCTAGCAGTAACGAGTGTGTCTTGGTGCAAGGTGGTAATGGTAATTGGATATGTCACGGTGAATTTGTGCAAAGCTTCGACTAACTGCAGCAACTGCATACTGAAAGTCAAAATTTTGGGATAATAAAGCGTGCGAAAGAGTTTTTGCAATTGCGCGAAACTCAAAATTAACACGGTATTCTGGCGTGCTGCTAGTATGGTGGAATCGTTGCGCACTAGATCGGCGGCGTCGCGGGTGATAATTGCTGGGCCTTGGTAGTCGCGCAGCAACTGGCTATAGACGATCGCTGTCTGGCTATTGCGTCCAGCGTCGCCTATTAGCAGCAAGCCGTCGCTCCAAGCACCAAGCGCTCTTAGCTCATTGATAGCCTCTTGTGCTAAGCCGCCGCTAGGATTGCTAGGCGCGTAAGCAACGCCGTTCATGGTGCGCGGCAAGGTGTTCTTGAGCACATCCGGCAGTAGGACGCGAACCTCCCCTACTCCGCTAGCCAGCGCTGTCGAGTAGGCTTCGGCAACACCAGCAAAGCCAAGTTTGTTGCCGCCAATGATGCCGAGTTTTCCTGCGCGCGAGCGCTGTTCGGGCTTACTCCACTCGATATCGGGAAAGAGCGGCTGCTCGGGCGTTTGGCGCTGCCAATATACTAATTCCATGAATGTATTGTAGCGCGAAAAGTGCAGACGTGCCAGTTCAAGCGCTTGCCGCAGCCGCCGGGCTAGCGTACAATTTAGGCTATGGAAAAACACATCGCCGAGCACTATCAAACTATATCGCAGCGCCTAGCGGCGGCCAAGTCGAAAACTGATCTGACGGAATTGGCGCGCTATCACCGCACTCGCGTGCAAGAATTTCAGCACGAGCGGCTGATTCACTTGCTGGTGACATTTTTCTTCGCTGGGCTGTTTTTAGCGTCTCTGGCGGCATTTTTGGCAACCGCGGCGATGGGGTTGGCGATGAACTGTTTACTGGGACTATTGGCGCTGATTTTGTTTGTGCTAGAATTGGCGTACATTCGACATTATTACCAACTAGAGAACGGCGTGCAGCGGCTGTACGAGTTAACGGTAGCGATCGAAGAAAAACGTTTTGCCAAAGACTGGGCTTAATCAAGCTGGCGAGTCAGTTGCATTTGCTTGCCGGACGATTTTTTCGATAATATACCTATCTCTTGGTTCGAAATCGTATTCTTTTACAGTTGCAATGCCGTTTTTGATAGCGATATCTGGCAGCGTAACGCGCCCTTCTGGATAGCCGCGGACTTTGTCTTGATCGATTCTAAATGCGCCTTGATTATTCTTTGCGGCTATTAGTTTAACGGCTTGAGCGAAAATATCGATGTGCGACGGCTCGAATTTGCTGAACAAGTTGTTGAATTTAACTTCGCCTAGGATTTCGTCTGATTCTTTATCAATGCCGAACCCTAATTCTCCAATCTCGAATAAGATAGGTTCGAATATGTCGATGTTTTCCATCAAGTAGCGGTTATTGCTGAGTATTCTGCCATCGGCATAGACTTTAGTTGTATCTCCGCCGCTTCTGGTTATATTCCAAGTATAGACAAGTTTGTCATATGAGCCGATAGACGTATTGCTTGGCAATGATGATTTGATTTCGTTAAGGTTGGCGGCATTCATTTCAATTTCACAGTCAAGGTAGTAATAATATTGAGTATGCTGTCCGTTTGTTGTTTTGTTTTTTTCTGATTTCTCTAGCACTCTAGCTGAAATTTTGGCTTTGAAATTAGACTCTTTAAGTTTATCGAATAGCGCCGGGAGTTTTTCGGGAATTTTGTAAAACGTGTTAGCTTCTGAGCTGGTACTGATTGTGCCATTGCCCTGCTTCTGAGTTACTGCGATGAAGTTTTGTTGCGGCCATTCTCGGATCGGGGAGATAACGTCAGCGATTCTCTTTACTGCTATAATAGTCTGATCTTTAGGATAATCTGGTTGAAGTGTTATTTTGTAAGTACCTTTTTTGTGGCCAAAAAAGTCCTCTACGATGTCTGATAGTTTGAGATCGACTTTCTCTACGCCTGGTATTTGGCGTATTTGTTCAGCGCAATCATTCAGCTGTCCGAAAGAGCTTACTGGATTTTGCGAAAATGTTTCGGATAGCCCGTAAATGACGCCAATAGATATTAGTATTACGAATAGTATTGCGAGTGGCGAAACGATCAAAGCAATCGTTAGGAGTATTTTGTTTGGTTTCTGCGAAGAATACTGCTGATATTGCGGCTGTGGTGAAGCGTATTGAGGTTGGTTTTGCGGCGGATACTGCTGCGGGTATTGTTGATATTGCGGTTGCTGCGGATATTGCGTTTGTTGAAGTGGTTGCTGCGAGTTGTTTTCTGGAGGCATAAGACTACCTTACTATTTATATTATTTCAATACTTACTGGGCAGTGGTCGCTGCCCATTTGTTCGGCGTGGATTTGCGGATTTTTGACACGCTTAGCGATTTCGCGCGATGCCAGCCAATAATCAATCCGCCAGCCGACATTGCGCGCCCGGGCGTTGGCCCAGTGCGTCCACCAGGTGTAAGCCTCGGTCTTTTCAGGAAAAGCCGCCCGGAAGGTATCGACAAATCCAGCGTCTAGGTAATTCTGAAAGCCCTCGCGCTCCTCGTCGGTAAAGCCGTGCTTGCCGATATTAGGTTTTGGATTTGCCAGGTCGATTTCTTGATGCGCCACGTTCATATCGCCGCAGTATAGTACCGGCTTGACTAGCTCCAACCCCTCTAGATAGGCCAGCACTGCCGGATCCCACTGCTCATGGCGTAATTTCAGCCGGCTCAAATCCCCTTTCGAATTTGGCGTATAACACGTCACCACCCAAAAATCGTCGAACTCGGCAGTGATAATGCGCCCCTCGTCGGCTGGGTTGCCGTATTGATCGCCGGTCAGATTGAACCGCTCGATAATAGCCGGCGGCAGTCCGTCGCGCCAATGCAGCGGCCGGATTTTCGAGAAAATTGCCGTGCCGGAATAACCTTTTTTGGCGGCTGAATAGAAATGCTCGTGATACTCTGGCAGGTCAACTTCCACCTGGTCGCGGGCGGCCTTGGTCTCTTGGAGGCATAAAATGTCCGGATCATACGTTTGCAGGAAACGGGCAAACTCACCCTTGTTGATGACGGCGCGGATACCATTGACGTTCCAGGAAAATAGCTTCATATAGTTATTATAACGTAAAATTGTCGCTGTGCTATTGACAAAACTGCCTGGTTTTGGGTATATGTCTAAGTAGGGCTTGATAGGCCCTCGCTCTCGTCAAAAAATCTCGGGGCGGGCTGTTGTGCTATGCGTATAGTTCATGGCGCAATTGCCTGCTCCGGGATGCGCATGCCCGGGCAGAGGAAGGCTACGATGTTTCTCCTGTGGGCGATTATGATTGTGATTGCTCTTATGGCTACTGCTATCACTATTAGCGCGGTGATAATTATTATCGGGATAATAGTGCTAGAATGCAGCGAGCCTGTTGCTGACTTTGTCTTACTGTTGTGGCAGGTGCCGCGGCCTCCCGGGGCCGACGACCTCTACGAAGGCATTTACGAGGACTTTGTAGGGGAAGAGGGGAGGAAGGCAGCGGAGAATGACAGCGGAGAATGACGAGGGCGCCCTCGCGGTGCTAGCGGCGAGATGTCTTGTCTCGCTGCTGGCGCCGCTCACTCATTGCGTAGAGCGTTAATTCTGAAAATGTACAACCAGCTAGCGGATGTGCTAGTATTTGTAGGTATGAAGGTCCTGATAGTAACTGAAGTATATCGCCCGGGTGTTGGCGGTGTACAGACAGCGCTTGACACTCTAATTACTGGTCTGAAGGAAGCTGGCGACGAGGTGACGGTACTTACTGGCTCGCCAGACGGTTTATTTAGTTATTTCACCGAGATAGATGAAGTAAATGGCGCGAAAGTATTGCGGTTGCCAGCGGTAAAATGGATTGCTAATCGCGACAACAACCGGGTGGCATTCTTGCCAAAAAGATTCGTGCGGCGGTACTTTCGACAGAACCAGCCTGATATCATTCATCTGATGACGCCGATTTCATGGCTGCACCAGGCGGTCATTCGCCAGGCTAACCGGCGGCAGATTCCGATCGTCACGACTAATCACACCATGGCGCTGAATCTCGTGATGAATGCCAAAAACAAAACTATTGCCCGCTGGTTTGTCCGGATAGTCGAGGGCAAAATGTGCAAGCTAGTCAATCAAACCGCTTATATGACGGCGCCGACGCGCGCGGCATTAGCGACTACGCCAGCGATTCATATACCAACGAAAGCAGTTTCTAACGGTGTCAATGCGGTATTCTATACACCAGGTAAGGCTGACGAGAAGCTCTTGCAGCGTTTTGCGATTGATGCGTTGCGACCAGTGGTGGTCTATGTTGGGCGGCTTGATGGCGAGAAGCGGATTGACTTGCTGATTGCCGCGATGGAGCGCTTGAAAACTAATGCTCAGTTGGTGATTATTGGTAAAGGTTTAATAGAAAAGCAACTGCGAAGTCAAGCAGCCAGACTGGGTGATCGCTGTATTTTTACCGGTTTTGTTAGCGACGAGGAAAAGCGTGCTTTATTGCGGCGAGCAGATATACTCGCGATGGCTAGTCCTGCCGAGCTGCAATGTATTGCGGCGCTAGAAGCGCTGGCTTGCGGTACGCCAGTGGTGGTGTCTGATCAGGTTGCTCTGCCCGAGCTATTGGACGGCGGCAAGAATGGAGTCAGCTTCCATTATCCAGACGTCAACGATCTAGCGCATAAAATCGATGAATTGCTGAATGATGAGCCGCGCCGGCGCCAGATGGGCCGCGCTGCTCGCCAGTGGATTATTGATAACCATACTTATGAACGCACCGTTGATCAATACCGCGAGTTGTATGCCCGTCTTTTAGCTGGCGGGCATTAATTTGTCGAGTTTTTCAGAATGATAACTCTATAAATAAATGCAAGAGATTATTTACACCGCTAATATTTGGTTATAGCTTGTTGGTAGAGTTTTACGTAAGCAGTAGCGGTAGCTTCGGGCGAAAGCTCTTTGAAGACGCTTTTGGTACCAGCAGACAGTTTCTTGCGGTAAGTGGAACTGGCTAATTTTTTCATACCTTGCGCCAAACTCTCTTCATCTGGTCGTACCAATAAGCTATTTATGCCGTTATGGAGCCCAACGTCCAATCGATCGTCGCAATATAGAACCGGCAATCCCATCACTAACGATTCAGGAATAACGATTGGCTGGTTATCAAAACGGTAAGATGCTAGTACAAAAACATCGGAATCTCGAAGCAATTGAACAATTTGTTTGCGATCGCCAACATGCCCGGCAAAAGTAATATTGGGCGTATCAGCAGCCAGGCGAATGAGATTCTTGCGTTCTGCACCATCGCCAACAACCAGCAGTTCGCTATTCGGTATGGCAGCACGCTGGAAGGCTTTGATGACGCAATCTAGGCGCTTTTCTTTGACTAGGCGGCTAATGCTGATGAATCGCACAGTCTTGTTGCTGCGCTGCCGCTGCGCGGCACGAGCGTACTCCTCAAAGGTACGGTTATAGCCAGTAGGTATAATGGCGCTGAGTGATACTTCTCCGCTAGCGGCCGCGTGAATGTAATTGGTCATATAGTGCGACGGTGTGGTTGACGCATCGACAACATTAGCAATAATAGCTTGAGTACGCCAGTCAAAGCGACCAATACGGCTTTCGGCAGCTAGCAGCGCAGTAGATTTAGGTTTAGCGTGTTTTTGCGGTCGCCGCTTATGGATTGCTGCTACATTTAACGCGTATAACCTAAAGCCAATGCTAGCAAAAAATGTCGGTATCGGTACGGTGTGCGATCCGGCGATATTGGTATGAAAAGTGTGAATGTGCGGTATATGTTGCTGGCGAGCGATTTTGGCGGCTAGCAGCAAGGCTCCAGTGTCTGTTTGGCTATGAATAAGGTCGAAGCGGTGTTGCTGGCTGATAATTTTTGCTGCACGATTGGTTGCACATAATATCCGCGTGTGTATTGGCAGGCCTGGCAGACGGAAAGATTTGATGGGAATGGTTTTTGCTTGCTTTGGCGCCTCTAGGCTGGCGTGCGGCGCGAGAAGCGTGACCTTATGGCCCAGACACGTTAGTTCCTCGATTTGCGTTTGGACAGACCGGCTGACGCCGCTTGACGATGGAAACTTGTCGTCAATAATTAGCGCTACAGAAAGAGATTTCATAAATGTATTATAGCAAGAGACTATAAAGTAGTATAATTGTTATCATGGATGAAATTCCAACATTAAAGCAAATTTACGAAAAACTCGGCTGCCAAGAAAAGACGGCTGGCGGAGTTTGCTGGTTTGAGTGTAATACTAGCGCTGATAAAGCGGTAATACTTTTTCACGGCGTGACTGGCGGCAAGATCGATATGGTGCCGTTAGCCGAGCGGTACGTCAATTTTGGCTATGCGGTGTACGCGATAGATTTACCAGGGCATGGCGGGTCGGTGCAACCGCCGCTGAACACTTACGATGATTTAGCTGATTGGCTTGTGGAAGACTTGGCGCGGCTCGGCCGGACGCCGGATTTGATTGTCAGCAACTCGTATTCTTCATCAATAGTTTATCATGCGCTGCGTACCGAAAAAATCCCGAAAAATACCAAAGTCATTATGGCTTGCCCGACGCCAGATCAATCGCGGTTAGCTGATACCTTGCAGGTGCTTTCTAGCTATTTGCCCGAAAAGATTACCTGGGAAGCCTACAACTGCATGCTTGGACAGAAGATTCGGATGGCATGCGTTCTGAAGACCAAGCGCCAGCATGCCTGGCAATGGCTTGGCGAGTCTGAAAAATACAAAAAGTCCACTACGACGCTTAAAAAATCTAATGCATTGACGACGCTGCTATATCAGAAAAATCCTTATATTGAGGGCGTACCTAGCGATTATGATATAACTATTATAATTGGCGGCGAAGACAATATTATTACTCCAAAAACGCAGGGTATTATGAAGGATTTGCTGCCGACAGCGAAGTTTATAATTGATCCGGCTGCCGGCCATATCTTGCAGTTTGAAGCGGTAGACTCATATCCTGACGTTTAGCGTAGTTAGCGCGCCATGGTATAATAGGAATTAGTTATGAGAATCGCTTTTTTTATTGACGATTACCTGCCCTCAGTCCATGGCGTGGCAACATCGACTTTGAATTATAAGCAGGCTTTGGAGTCGCTTGGGCATGAGGTTTTCGTGGTAGCGCCAAAATGCGAAGGCTATGAAGACCACGACGATCACGTCATTCGCTTGCCGTCAGCCAAGAATTATGTTTTTGATAAGCGTGAAATGGCGGTTATTTACCCTGGCCTAGCCAGGAAGCTTGATGAATACCAGTTCGATATCGTGCATAGCCAAATGCAATTTTATATGGGCGTACTGGCGCATAGCGTTGCTAAGCGGCAGAATATACCGCATGTGACGACCATTCACACGCTTTATGTTGAATTAGTTAATGATTATCCGTTTATGGTGACTTCCGGCTTGATTGCGGCGACAGCGGCGTTTCCGGTAGTGTTGCGAACAAGGCCGATTTTGCCGAAAGCCTCGCGCGAGCAGCTGCGCTCAATGAGTAAAAGCACTATCAAAGACATCATGTCGCGCCAGGGCTGGCGGCTGATGGCGGCGTTTGCTAATAAGTGCGATGCTTGTATTGCGCCGTCGAAACACCTCGAGCGGATGCTGATCGAAGATGGCGGCTTGACGGTGCCATGCTACGTTTTCCCGAACGGTATCGACACCAAACGCTATAAAAAAGCGTCGGCGGCTGATTCGCCAATTGAAAAGCGTCCGGGTGAAAAGTTCATTATTTCGGTGGCGCGGCTAAGCCCAGAGAAGCGCCAGCGGACTTTGATTGAGGCTATGCCGCATATCCGCGATAAAAAAGTCAAGCTAGTCTTGGTTGGCGGCGGCCCGTATGAAGAGGAGCTTAGGCAGCGTGTTGAGGAGTTGGGCGTCGGCGATCGAGTAATTTTCGCTGGTATGCGTTCGGGCGACGAGGTAGCGGCGATGCTCAAGCAGGCTGATGTATTCTCGCTGGCGTCGTATCATTTTGACAACCAGCCGATGACTTTCCTAGAGGCGGCGGCTAGCGGTTTGCCGATTGTTTACTGCGACGAACGGATGACCGAGGCTTTGACTGAGCGCAACGCTGTCTTGACTGATGGCATTGAAGGTGAAGATTTCGCAAAAGTATTTAATGATTTATTCGCGCACCCAGAGAAAATCGAGGAGTTGTCGCGCGGCGCGTTGAGCGTTGCCAAGAAGTTTGATTCGACGGCGATGGCTAAAAAGATGGTTGAATTATACAAAAGTTTGGTTTCGTCACATCAAGTACTTGAAGAAGAATAGTGGCGGTTCAGGGCGCGAGACTCGGTGTATTCGGCGCAGCTAAAATTTGCGCAAAATGCGGCTATGCTCGCGTTCTAGATCGCGCTGTTTGATGGTTTGGCGTTTGTCGTAGCGTTTCTTGCCCTTGCCTAGAGCAATGACTAATTTGATGTAGCGTCCGCTAGTAATCAGTTTGGTTGGAACGATAGTGAAGCCCTCTTTTTTGCGAGCAGCTAATTGGTCGATTTGGCGGCGGCTGGCTAGCAATTTGCGTGCACTGGTGTCGACAGTTCGCGCATTTGGTTGGCCGCGCTCGTTTTGCCGCAGCGAAAAACTGGCGTTGTTAAGCCACAGCTCACCGCCGCGAATAGTGACGTAAGCGCCTTTGAGCTGGACGTGCCCTTCTCTGGCTGCTCGTACTTCGAGTCCGGTTAGGCTTAGGCCTGCGATAATTTCGTCGCCCAGCTCATAATCAAATCGCGCTCGACGGTTAACGATTGTTTGCGTAGCTAGCTTTTTTGTCTTAGCGCTAGATTTCTTAGACATATGTTAATTATAACAGGTTTAAGGCTTATATTATACAACATTTATGATTAAAATACAATAGTGCCCGGGGTTGCTCTCTGTTACAATAGAATGAATGATAGCCGATGTTCACATTACCGATAAAAGTTTTGGCGATAAGCAGTTGATGAGCGGCGTTAAATTCAGCGTCAATGACGGCGAGAAAGTCGGGCTGGTTGGTCGTAATGGCGTTGGCAAATCGACGCTATTTGGCATGTTGGCGGGGACGGATAGCGACTACAGAGGATCGGCTGTTTTTCGGCGCGGCAGCACGATTGTAGCGACGGCGCAGGAACATCATAGCTTGGGCGATATTACAGTGTTGGAATATATCCTGCGCGGGCTGCCGGAATATGCGCGGCTGCGGCACATTTTGACGACTTATCCAGCGGCGATGGGTAGCGATATGCGCAAGATCGAGGAGTACGGCCAGGCGTTGGAACGCTTTGGACAGAAGGATTTTTATCGCGTTGAAGAACTGGTGGCTGAGGAGCTGAAAAATTTCCAGATGGAAGGTTTTGGCGAGCGCCAATTGGCGGCTTTGAGCGGCGGGCAGAAACGCTTGGTCGAAGTTGTGAAAATCATGCATGCGCAAGCGGATCTAGCATTGATTGATGAGCCGACTAATCATATGGATTATATTGCTAAGAAGCAGTTTATTGATTGGATGAAAAGTGGCCGCCAAGCGATGTTGATTATCACCCATGACCGCGATGTGCTGGCAGAGGTCGATCGAATTGTCGAACTGCGCGACGGCGCGTCAGCGAGTTATCGCGGTAATTATGATGATTATTTGCGCCAAAATGCCTCAGCGACAGGCAATGCCATGCAGGATTATGAGCAAACCGAACGGCGGATTGCTAATTTGCGCGACAAAGTTCTGCAATTTCGCCGCCTGAAAGAAAAAGCCCGCGATCCTGGCACGATTGCGCAATTCAAGCGGCGCGAGAACCAAGCGGCGGCCGAGCTAGAGAAACTGGAGAAAATCGACAAGCCGACTTTTTGGATTGACAGAGAGAGTGTGGCGCAATTGGATTATAAAGTAGCTGATCGCTATCAAAAATTCAAAGCTCGCAATATTCGTTTGAATATGCGAGACGGCGCTATGCGTTCGCAGCGCAAGCTTGTCGAAGCTCGCGATTTGGCGCTAGGTTTCGATGAGCGGATTTTGTTCGAAGGTGTTAATATCGATTTGCGCGAAGGTGAAGCTATTGAACTGCGCGGCCGCAATGGCGCTGGCAAGACGACGTTGATTCGAGCGTTGATGGCAAACGCGTCTTCTAGCGCCGCTTCCTCTGGCCGGCTTCGTAAAACGGCTCAAGTCCCGCCCCAGCTAGCTCAGGCTTTGATTAAGAATACTGCTCAATCTGCCCCAATCGTTTACGCGGGCTCTTTATATCTCGATCCGCACATTCGCGTTGGTATTTACGAGCAAGAGATAGCGGCGACTTATCTGAACTTACCGCTGGCGCGAGCGATTGAGCAGATGTATCTCGATCGCGGGCTGAAAATTAATGATACCAAAATCCGCCAGCTGATGGGCGATTACCTTTTTGTTGAGAGCGACGGCGCGGTGCCCTTGGCTAGCTTGAGCGGCGGGCAAAAAGCTCGGTTTCAGCTCATTAGCATGCTAGCAAATGAGCCGCAATTGCTCATTCTAGACGAGCCGACCAACCACCTGGATTTGCCTTCAATTGAGGAACTGGAAGCGGCGCTCGAGCGCTACGCTGGCGCAATTTTGTATGTTAGCCACGACGATTATTTTCGGCGCAAAATTGGCGGTTCGGTTGTTCAGATTGGCAGTTAGCGGATTGCTTTTCCTGAACGCGCTCTTGTTTTGGTACGGCACGTATCAGGGCTAGAATGTATTTACGTAAAATTAATTTGAATAATCGCCGCCCGTAACATTGAAGTACTCTTCGAGAGTTTTAATCTCGCGCTTTTTCATGTCTTGAGCGGTTTCGCGGCCGACGTAACGCCAGTGCCAAGACTCGACGACATAGCCGGTGATATTTTTGGCGTTGTCAGGATAGCGCTGGATGAAACCGTACTCGGCGGCGTGCTCGGCCAGCCACTTGTAGGTTGGCGTAGTGGCGAAGCACTGCAGGACGCAATTGTCAGCCTTGAGGTCGACGGCTAGGCCAGTTTGATGTTCACTGCAGCCTGGTCGGGCGCTAGACGAGTCGGCTTCTTTCTGGTTGCTATGTTTGACCCAATAGTCATAAGTTTCGACTTGGTCGTTGTAAGATCGGTAGCCGCTAGTCGAGGCTAACGGCATTTTTGCTTGCGCAGCAGCGGCTTTCATGGCGTTGTATTGAGCAGCGGCCTCTTTGCGCAAGGATATCCCCTTTTCGATAGGCGCCAAATCATTCGGTTGCCAAGTTTTTGGCTCGAAGCAGTGTTTTTTGTTAATAACAATGATCGTGCTGTTGTAGTCTTTTAAGACTTTTTTGCGGAGGGCGGCTTTTTCGGCCCAAGCTTTTTGCTGGGCGGCAGCGAGCTTGTCGGCGGTTTCCTGCTCTTTGGCCCTGATGTCTTTAGCGGTTTTGTAATAATCTAGCCCAGTGAAGGTAGCTAGACCTAATGTCGCTGAAAAAGCTAGCGTAATCACAAGCACGCTAAACTTATGCTTATTCAAAAATTCACCCTTCATAATTTATAATTCTATTCTACCACAACTAAGCGCCAGCGGTATAGAAATCTTTGTGAGTTGATTGGTTAAAGCCGTGATGATGGTCGAGTAGTATCAATGATGCTGCGTCTATGATTTCCTATAGCAACACCGCCGCCAGCAAAAGCTAAAGCGACGAGCGTATATACAACTTT
The DNA here is from genome assembly GCA_963531145.1 of uncultured Candidatus Saccharibacteria bacterium. GTDB lineage: Bacteria > Patescibacteriota > Saccharimonadia > Saccharimonadales > Saccharimonadaceae > Saccharimonas. Next base: position 23,835 of record CAUSEX010000002.1, on the reverse strand, counting down.
GGTGATAAACATAGCATCGTAATAATTATTGCGCAGCGCAAAATACCATCCTAATCCAGCAAGTATGAGGCAAACAAAAACCCGCGCCACGGGTTCACCATGACACGGGTTTGAGTACGGGTTCAATGGTCGGGGTGACTGGATTTGAACCAGCGACCTCACCGTCCCGAACGGTGCGCGCTACCAAGCTGCGCCACACCCCGACACTTAGCCTATTATATCCTAGGCGCCGGAGTGTGTAAACTATTTATTTAGTCAACAACTTCTACGCCCATGCTGCGAGCGGTGCCGGCAACTACCTTGACGGCGCCGTCTAAATCAATAGCGTTGAGCTGATCCATCTTGGTCTTGGCGATCTCTTCTAGCTGGGCACGAGTGATTTTGCCGACTTTGTCGACGTGCGGCTTGCCGCTGCCTTTTTGGATGCCGATAGCACTGCGGATCATGTCGTCGACTGGCTGCCCCAGGCAGTTCCAGGTGAAAGTGCGGTCTTCGTAGACTTGAATGTGCACGATGACATCTTTGCCCATCATGCCTTTGGTGGCTTCGTTGAATGGATTGATAAAGTCCATCATATTCAAGCCCCACTGGCCAAGTGTCGAGCCAACTGGAGGTCCCGCAGTCGCTCGGCCAGCCGGAATACGTAACTTCAAGTTACCAATAATTTTCTTTGCCATAATTTTCCTTTACTAAATATTTTGAGAAGCTGATATTTAGTGCGTAACTGCTATAGTATAGCGTGTTTTACGAGATTACGCAAGCTAAAGCTCTGCGAGTTGTATGGTTTTGCAGGGCGGCAACTCTCTTGCTGTGATAAGAATTTTGCTTGGCGGCCTAGACTTTTTTGACCTGCAAAGCGTCAAGCTCAACTGGCGTGTCGCGGCCGAACATGCTGACCATGACTTTAAGAGTGCCTTTGGCAGCGTCAATCTCGCTAACGGCGCCGTCGAAACCTTTGAAGGGCCCGTCGATGATATTAACTACTTCTCCTTCTGTGAAGTCGATTTGGTGTTTTGGATCCTCGATGTTCATACGCTTTTTAATTTTGGTAATCTCTGCTTCGGAAACTGGAGTTGGCGAGGTGCCGCTGCCGACAAAGCCGGTAACGCCTGGCGTGTTGCGGACGATATACCAAGTTTCGTCGGTTAATTTCATCTCGACCAAGACGTAACCCTGAAAGATGATGGCATTGATGATTTTGCGCTTGCCATTTTTGATTTGAGCTTGCTTTTCTTTCGGCACAATGGCGTCAAAAATTTTATCAGCCATGTCGATGGTTTGAGCGCGCTGGCGGATGCTTTCAGCGACTTTTTCCTCGTAGCCGCTGTAAGTATGGATAGCATACCATTGCCGCGAGCTGTCATAACGATTTGATTTTGCCATAAGATCCTTTCTACTTTGTTCCCATGATTAGTTTGAATAGCCAAGCGAAGCCGTAATCTAGCAAGATAATGACCAGAAACAGCGCTGCGGTAAAAACGATCAGTGCGCCGACCATATCCCAGGTCGAACGGCGGTCTGGCCAGCGGACTTGTTTGATTTCCTGCCAGGCGCCGTGGAAATAACCAGTGATGGCGCTGAGCGGATTGCGGTGGCTTTTTGAGTTTTTTGATTTGCTGGCGGTTTTGGTTTTGGCGCCAGACGGCCTAGTGGTCTTGGTGCTAGATTTCTCGGCTTGTGTGCGGCCAGCTAATTCTTTGGCGGTCGCCAGGATACTCGGCTTCTTTGGCTTTGCAGCTTTGTCGCCAGCAGTAATGCGAGTGATGCGGTTTTGTGATTTTTGCTTTGATTTACCTTTTGCGGATTTTGCCACGATAGTGTTTCCTCCCAAATTAAATAGCCTGGTATGTCCCAGACTGTCAAGCTAATTATACGACTACCGAGCGAAAATAGCAAGCGATTTCGCGTCTTTTCTAAAGCATTAAGATTTATTCTTTTTCACGGCGGGCAGCGAAAAGCTAAATGTTGAGCCATGATTGAGGCGGCTTTTGAGTTTGATCTCGGTTTTGAGCTTGAGAGCGAGTTTGGCAACGACGTAAAGCCCTAGCCCGGTGCCGCTAGTTTCGCGGGTGCGGTAATCTTCGCTGCGCCAGAATTTTTGGTATAAGTGTGCTTGGTCGCTGCGGCTGATGCCGATGCCAGTGTCTTTGACGGCAAAATTGATGGTGTCGTTTTCGCCTGGCTTGACGATGATGGTGACGCCGCCCTTTTCGGTATAGCGGATGGCATTGTTGATGAAGTTTTGCAGGATTTCTTTGAGGTAGAGGCGGCTTTGGCTAACTTGGCCGATTTGCGGCGCGATATCAATATCAAAGGTTAGCGATTTGTCGGCGGCTTGCGGCGCATATTCGGCGTATAGTTCATCAATTAGCGCTTGGACGTCGATGTTTTCCGGCTCGTCAGCGACACCGCGTTCAGCACGGCTCAAGGTCGAGAGATCGTTGACCATTCGCGCCAAAAATATAATTTGTTCGTGAGCAGTGCTGACGCCATTGATTAATCTTTCTTTTGGAATGTCGGGACGCTTAATCATCAGCGAGACATTGCTCAGCGATCCTTCGGCAATAGTTATCGGGGTGCGCAGCTCGTGGCTGACAACCGAAATAAACTCGTCGCGCTCGTCGTCGAGAGATTTTTGCTTGGTGATATCGCGCAAGATGATTACATAGCCATCGTCGCTAACGCTGTTGGTGCTGCGAATTGGCGAGTATGTTGCGCCGAGGCGAATGCTTTCATTGGATATTTTGGCAGTTAGATCATCGCGGAATTGCGTAGTTTTGGCGGAATGCAGCTTGTCAGCGAACTTGAATGGCTCTTTATTATTATCGACGATCGAAATAAAATCGTCAATACATTTGCCAGCGAGATCGGTATTAGTATCAAATAGGTTTAGCGCCGAGGCGTTGTATAGCGAAATGATACCGTTTCTATCGGTGCTAATAATAGCGTCAGAGAGGTTGTTGACGATAGTAACGATGCGATCGCGCTGCAGACGCTCGGCGGTTTGGCTGCGCAAGAGTTCGGCTTGATCAATCGCCTGGGCTGAAATGACCATCTTGACCATGTAACTGATGATGAGCGTACCCAGAAAATGGATGACGATAGACACAACTTGTTTGTCGTCGCTAGCATGAATAATGACACTGCCCGAGGCAGCCGCAAACAATGTTGCAATACTAATATTAATGCCTGACTGGCCCAGGTAAACAGAGCTGGCTAGCAATAGCGCCGACCATGTATAAATTAGCGGCATATCAAAACCAGAAACTGTCAGCACATAAACTAACGCTAGAATATGATAACTAATGAGTCCGATAATGTAGCCAGTATGCTGCCGCACCGTGAAAAATTGCCAAAAGCCGATGATGACCCAACAGATATTAACCACGTAAAAAGCATACATATTCACTGCTGTCGGCTTGCCGAGCGGCGAGAATTGCATGAAGACGCTGTACGCCACTAATAGCAGCGGAATCAAAAGCGCTATCCAGCGAATAATCTTCATGCGATGCGTTGACGGATCGATGTTTATATAATCTTTGACTTGGCCACCCATAGCTATTATTAGTATAACCGCAAAGGCAATTTATGAAAAGACTTAGACGATTGGAGTTTGGCGCTTGAGCTGCTGCCGGTGGAGGCGGTAGCGCGGGTCGTAGCGTTCAACTTCGCGCCAAAAGGCTGCGGAGTGATTCATATGGCGGGTGTGGCAGAGCTCGTGGATCAATACATATCGGATCAATTCATCGGGTAGCTTCATCAAAGCAATGTTGAGGCTAATCGTTCCGTTGGAGCTGCAGCTGCCCCATCGGCTACCGGCGTGGCTAAAGCGAACGCGCTGGTAAGCGAAACCATGGGCGCCAGCTAATTTTTCTAGCAGCGGCGGTAGGTATTTTTTGGCATCGCGGCGCAGAACTTTGATTGCTTCGTCGCGGATTTGCTGTTGAAGTTCCTGATTGTCGAGTGAAAATTCGGGCGGCAGCTTGACTAGCAGCTTGCTGCGCATAGTGCGAATTTCCGGCCGTTTGACCATCCGTGTTGGCACGATAGCTAATTGATGGGTTTTGCCGATGAGCTGCCCGTCGCGATACGGCTGGGCGATGGACGAATCTTTGGCTATTTTGCGCAAGTCTTCGCGCGACTGTTCAATAAACGAGCGAATAAACGCCAGCGGTACTAGCCGGCCGCTAGTAACGACGAAGCGCCCGTCGGTGCCGAGCTTGATGCGAGTATAGCGGGTAGTGCGGCGCATGATAGCAATCTCGCCGAACTCCGGATCGTCGATAGTTTGAAATTTGGCAGGCATATTATTGGATACTGATGCCGCGGCGGCGAACCTCGGGGCGCTGCCTGGCTAAGCTAGTCATTGGCCGGCTAGGACGATTACTATCGCCGAGACGAGCTAATACAGTACGCGCTTGAGTTTTGTATGTGTGTTTGCCGCTGATAACGACTGGTTTCTCGATGGCGTTTGGTTCGGTGAAACTCTTGACGGCTGCATCGAAGTTTATAGTATCTAGCGAGTGGCCTTTTTGAATGCGGCGCCGGCAAGTTGCTTCATCGGTCTGTACCCAAATAATAAGCGGCTTATAACCATGTCCCTTGGCCCAGCGTGCAAACTCAGCGCGGCGGACGCGGCTTAAATTGCCGTCTTCATAAATAAAAGTTTGCTTGGTGCGTGCTATCTCGGCCAAAAATCGCTGGCAGACCTCCTCGCTGGCATTGCTATCTAGGCTGTGCTCGCTAATAAATTGCGAATCAACAAACGGCGCATTAAACATCTCAGAAAATTGCTGCGCGAAAAATGTTTTGCCGCTGCCTGGCAAGCCAACCATCATGATAGCGTGCGGATGAGAGATAGAACTAGGATTCATAAAATTATTATAGGTAATGGAACTTAAAACTGCAATTATGCACTTATGTGGTTTGTGGCAGGGGCATGAGGAATCGAACCTCAATCTACGGTTTTGGAGACCGTTATACTAGCCGTTGTACTATGCCCCTTTACGCTTTCCTATTATAGCATAGCGAAATGCTTTTTAGATATCATCAATGGCGATATCTTTAGGCTGATCTTTTTTGACACGGACGGCACGCTTGAAGCGGCGGTTAGCGGTTTCATCAGCAGCATGCGGAATTGGCGGCAGCGACAGTAAGCGTTCGGATTTTTCTTTGTCGTTCTCGAGGCTAGAAACAGCTTCGACGAAAAATTTATCAATTAGCCATTCCCGCCCCGGCGGAGTTTGCCCGGTGACAGTAATACGCCAGCGCTCGTCGCCCCATTTATCGATATTGGTAATTCGCAATGGGTGCGCTAGCATCATCGTACCCTTTGGAATGGCAGCGATAATTCGGCGGATAGCAGCCACGCCGGCTCGCTTGTCGCGAACGAAAATATCAACAGCGATCGTGCGTACACCATGCGGCGTGACGCGGGCGCCAGTGATGTTTTGGTTGTGAACGGTGATGACTTCGCCATTGAGAGCGCGGATACGCGTCGAGGTCAGCGTGAAGCGCTCGACAACGCCGCTCAAGTCCGTAAATGGATCGAGCTTGACGAAATCGCCTATCTTGTACCAGTTTTCTGAAATCATAATCGCGCTAGCGGTCAGGTCGCGCAACACGATACCGATAGTTTGTCCGGCCACCAAAGCAAACATAGCACCAGCACCAATAGCGGCTAGCCCGCCGGAGGTGCTAGAATTAGCGGCGGTTGGACTGAGGATTCGCCAAGCGATATAGCCAACCGATACTACTACTAGTGTGCGAATGATGGCAATAGACACGCTCAGGTATGTTTCGGTTTGCCGCAGCCGAGTGACGCGCGCTTCGTCTGATTCATTGTCGCTGCGGCGGCCGATACGTTGTGCTATGAAAATCAAGCCGCGCGCTAGGAACTTACTTAACCAATAAGCAGCAATCATCGACAAAACTAGTACTAGCAGCGAGCGAAAAGCATTCGGCGATACTAGCAGGCTCTTTAGATCGTTAATTACCGAAGTTGATATTGCGCTATCCATGCTTACTATCATGCACCGTTTGCTGCAAAAAATCTATATGTTTTCACGATAATTTTTCACAAAATTTTACAAAATGCTTATTTTTGTTGCAATCATAAGCAAAAAAGCGCTATACTGTTAAATGAACAACATAAGGGAATGGTTAGGCTACGGCATGACCGAGTAGAATTTTTATGAAGATATTAATGTTAGGGTGGGAACTCCCGCCGCACAACAGCGGAGGTCTCGGTGTCGCGTGTTATCACTTGTCTAAGGCGCTTGCTCAGCGGGGCGCGTCAATTGATTTCGTGCTCCCCTACACTGCAAAATACGATGATATTGATTTCTTGAATATTTACTCGGCGACCGAACTGCCGCCATTTCATGGCGATAAGGCGTTGAATTCTTATGGCGGCGGCGCAGTGACAGCACGTAATCTCGATGACGTCCCGGCTGGCGATTTGACAACCATGCGGGGCGTGCAAAAGCAATATGTCGGCTATGTCGAGCAGCTGGTCGATCGGATTGACAAGCCGGATGCTATCCATGTCCACGATTGGCTAACGATGGAAGCTGGCATGCGCGCCAAACAATTAACCGACGCGCCGCTAATCGTTCATGTTCACGCTACGGAATTTGACCGCGCTGGCGCCAGCGAGTTTGGCAATCCCGTCATTCACGAGATTGAATATAACGGTCTGATGATGGCTGACCGAATTATTGCTGTTAGCAATATTACTAAGGGAATTATCGTTCATAAATACCATATTCCAGCTGACAAAATTGAGGTCGTACACAACGCAATCGATGCTAGTTCGCTGATTAACTACGACTATGACCGGCGGACTTACAAGTATTTAGAATTGCTTAAGGATGAAGGCTATACGGTGGTGTCGACAGTGACGCGCTTTACGGCGCAGAAGGGCCTGGTGCAGCTGATGCGCGGTTTTGCCAAGGCTTGCCAGCAGCACGACCGCTTTGCCTTTTTGCTAGCTGGCGACGGCGAGCAGCGCGACGAGCTGATTCGGATTGCTGCTGACCATGGGGTTGCTGATAAAGTATATTTCACAGGTTTTGTCCGCGGCAAGCAGTGGCGCGACGCTTATCGCGTGTCGGACGTCTTTGTGATGAGCTCGGTTAGCGAGCCGTTTGGCTTGGCTGCGCTCGAGGCGGCGCATTACGATACAGCGCTAATCGTGACTAACCAGTCTGGTGTTGGCGAAGTTCTCGATACGGTTTTTCGTTATGATTTTTGGGATACGCATAAGTTGGCTGATCAGCTAGTGGCTTTGGCTAAATCGCCGCAATTGCTAAACGATATGAAGCGCGGTATCAAGTCGGAATATGCTCGTATCAGCTGGGACGACGTTGCTAGCAAGTGCTTATCAATTTATAGCCGCACTCAGAAAGGAGCCAAATGATGAGCAAAAAACGCGGAGTGGTTTTGTATCTGCATATGCATCAACCGTGGCGCGTACGCGAATATTCGGTGTTCGATATTGCGGATCGGCATGATTATTTCGATAATTTCGATGATAAATATCGCAGCAACCGCTTTATTTTTGAGAAGGTTGCTGATAAGTCGTACCGACCGATGCTGGCATTGCTGCGCAAATTACTGGCTGCGTATCCAGATTTTTGCGTGTCGCTATCGGTGACTGGCACATTGCTAGACCAGGCCGAGCGCTGGGCGCCAGACGTGATCGATTTGCTACGCGATATTATCGCAACTGGCCGCGTCGAGATCGTCGGCGAAACTTATTACCATAGCTTGGCGTTTTTCTATAGCCGCGATGAATTTCAACGGCAAGTTGATATTCATCGCCAAAAGATTCGCGATCTGTTTGGCGTCGAAATCACCGCTTTTCGCAACACCGAGCTGAGTTACAATAACGAGCTAGCCGAATGGGCCGACCAGCAAGGCTATAAAGGTATTATCGCTGAGGGCTGGGATAAGGTTCTCGGTTGGCGCAACGCTAATTATATGTACCGGCCAGCTGGCACGAAAAATGTCAAACTATTGTTGAAAAATTACCGTTTGAGCGACGATATCGCTTTTCGTTTTAGCAATCGCGACTGGGAATCGTATCCGCTGACTTCCCCGACCTATGTCGATTGGGTTGACGCAAGTATGGGCCACGACGGCGAAATAATTAACTTGTTTATGGATTTCGAGACTTTTGGTGAAAATATTTGGGCGGACACAGGTATTTTCGAGTTCTTCGCTGATTTTGTTGAGCGTTGGCTGGGGCGTTACAACCATACTTTTTACACGATTAGCGGTGCCTGCCAAGACCTAGAAGCGCACGACGAGATTGACTGCCCGCAGACGACTACTTGGGCTGATACCGAGCGCGACTTGTCAGCGTGGCTAGGCAATAGTATGCAGCACGAATCAATGCGCGACTTATACGCCATGGAAAAGGATGTGCTTGGTTCGGGCGATCTTGGCTTGATAGCTGACTGGCGGCAGTTGACGACCAGCGACCATCCGTACTACATGTGTACTAAGTACTTTAATGACGGCGACGTGCATGCGTATTTTAGTCCGTATGATTCGCCGTACGACGCGTTCTTGTATTTCATGAATGCGCTGCGCGATGTGCGCTACCGATTGCATGAACATAATATTGCGGGGTATTGATGGCGCGACCGATAATTCTTAGCAATAACGAGCTGCAAGTTGGACTGAGCCGTTATGGCGAGGTTAGCGATGTTTATTTCCCTTACGTCGGTTTAGAAAACCATACAATTGGCGGCAATACTCGGCATCGTGTCGGTGTTTGGGCGGATGGCCGCGTATCGTGGCTGAGCGACGATGGCTGGTCATTCAAATTTAGCTATCACCACGAGGCGCTGATCGGCCATATCGTGGCTGTAAATGAGCAAATTGGCATTATGTTAGAGTTCGATGACGCGGTTGATACAGATTTTAACGTGCTTCTGCGGACGATTCATGTGGTTAATTTGCGGCCTGAGACGCGCGATGTTCGGTTATTTATGCATCAAGCTTTCATTATCGGTGATTCTGGTAGCAGTACTGATACCGTTCAAGTGTTGCCAGACGATAACGCTGTCATTCATTACCGTGGACGCCGAGTTTTTGCGGCGTCGGGCCAGGTTGACGGCGGCGAGTTCTTTGACCAATATGCAGTTGGCGTATTTGGCCGCGAGGGTCGCGAAGGTACTTATCGCGATGCTGACGACGGCGAGCTATCGAATTCGACTGCCGAGCATGGCCGCGTCGACTCGACGATCCGCTTCAAATTAGAGTTGGCCGGCCACGGTTCGGCGCGGGTAAACTATTGGCTAGCTGCTGGTACTTCCTTGCGCGAAGTACTTTACATACACAAAAATATTATTTCGCAAACAATCCATAAGCGCTTTGAAGCTACTGCTAAATGGTGGCGGCTGTGGCTGCGTCCGGCGAAGAAAGTGGCGCAGCGTGTCAAACCAGAGTATCGCCAGGCGTTTATCAATAGTACGATGCTTCTCAAGGCGCATATTGATAAGCGCGGTGCTGTTATTGCTAGCAGCGATGGCGAGGCGCTTAATTATCAGCGCGATGCCTACGCGTACTGCTGGCCGCGTGATAGCGTGTATGTTCTCTGGCCGTTAATTCGCATGGGTTATACCGAGGAAGCCTACAATTTCTTTGATTTTTGCCGCCGGGCGTTAAGTCCGAAAGGTTATCTATCGCATAAATACCGCGCTGATGGGGCTTTAGGTAGTAGCTGGCATTCGTACGTGCATCCAGACGGCACCGTTTCGGCGCCAATTCAAGAGGACGAGACGGCTTCGGTGCTGTTCTTATTCTGTCAATTTTATAATAAGACTGGCGATGACACGCTGCTGCAGCGGTTCTATACGTCGATGGTAGTACCGATGGCGAATTTTCTGGCCAGCTATGTTGATAATCGGACGCACTTGCCAAAACCAAGTTATGATCTCTGGGAAGAGCATTTCATGGTGACGACGTACACGACAGCGATCGTTCAAGCAGCACTGTTCGCGGCGGCTAATTTGGCTGATCAGCGTCGAGACGAAGTCGGAGCTGTCGCTTGGCGGACGGTCGCCGAGGACATCAAACAGTCCGCGCAAAAACGCTTGTACGATCCTCATCAGAAAGCTTTCCGCAAAGGTTTGCGCCGCAACAAAAACGGCACTTACACGCCCGATGATACGCTTGATATGTCGGCTGTTTATGGTGCTTTTATTTATGGCCTATACGATAATCAAGAAGATTTGCATCAAGCCATACAAACAGCTCTCGACCGCTTTCATTTCAAGCTGGAAGCGCCAGGTCTGCCGCGCTACGAGAATGACGCCTATTACCGCAGCGCTCCAGATGCTCCGAGTAACTGGTGGTTTATCGTTTCGTTGTGGCTGGCCCAGTATTATTTGGAGTGCGGCGACGAAAATTCGGCGCAGCGGATAATTTCGTGGGTGGCTAGCCAAGCTTGGCCGACTGGCGTTTTATCCGAGCAGATTGACCCGGTCTCGGGGAGCGAGCGCTCAGTCGCGCCGCTTTGTTGGAGCCAGGCTGAATTTATATCGACGATTCTTGACACAATAAAAAGATGAGGATAACAGGGTGGGAGTCAGTTCGAGAACAAAATTGAAAGCATCTAGAGCTCTTCGCCGGCTTACGCCGCGGCATATTGCTAAGACTCGTGCTACGCGCCAAGCAATGCGCCGCTTCGCAGATCGCGCCGGCTTGGTGTATTTTGGTTACGCTAATCAGCATGACGACGACCATCGCTTGGTGCGCGGCCATACGGTTTCGCACACGCATATCGATGATTATCTTTGCATAGGTACAATTCGCGGTTACGATACAACAGTTCTGCAGCGGCGCGACACTATTCGCGTCCGCCAGGGTCATTCGCACAAGTATAAGAATCAGCGCTGCCATTGGCTAATCGCTACTGTCGATTTACACACTGAACGTCCGCTGCCACACATTTATATTGGCATGAAACGGACAGATCCGATTTATCAAGCGTCGTACAGTGCTCTACAGCCGCTAATTTTGGGGGCTACGGCGCGCTACCTGCAGGCTTTTCTTAATAAATATAATATTTATGGTGCTGCTACTCGAGCTATAGAGATTGAATCAATTATATCGCCGCAGGCTGCTGAAGTGATAGTTTCGCATTTCGACAAAATTAATATTGAAATCGAGCGCAACACTGTATATTTATACACCGAAAATGAGCGTCCAACCGAGGCGCAAATCGAAAAGCTAGTCTCGAACGCATTGTGGCTAGCCGAGGTAATTGATACCGCCGTACAGCAAAACAGCCCTCGCTAGAGGGCTGCTGGTTTGCCTAGAAAGGCTGCTAATTTTAGCCTTTGCGCGGTTTAACTTCATTACGGCCAAGTGATTTTTTGGTATTCTCGACGTATTTGACATGCCTACGCAGTTTTCGGTCGTATTTACGCAGAGTTATTTTACCTGGCGTATTTGCCGAGTTTTTGCTCGTAACATAAGTGCGGTCGTTGCTTAGTTGACTGACGAGTGCAATAGTCTTACGCTTAGTATTATTCTTCTTTGCCATAACTTCCCTTTAATGTTGTTATAAAACTTCAGTAATCAAGTATAACAGATTGGTGCAGCAATTTCAAGCTAGATATGTTATTATCGCTGACGCATAATTTTCTAGCGTAAATTTGCAAGCAAGAGTCGTTTCAGTGCGGCTTGGATGCTGTGCCGCTCATCTCAAAACATGCTGTTGCAGCCAGCAGTACATCGCCACAGTTGCTGCCGCACCGACATTGATGGAGCGGGTCGAGCCGAACTGTTCAATAGCAACAATTTTGTCCGCCGCCTGCGCTATCTCCTCAGAAATCCCCGGCCCTTCCTGACCAAACACCAACACCGCGCGCTTTGGCAAGCTCGTCTCTGACATATTGACGCTGCCCGGGATATTGTCAATCGCGATGATTGCCCTGTCTTCAGCCCGCATTAACTCGACAAACTCATCTGTCGAGCTAACGTAATGCACATGCAAATATTTATCCGTCATCATAGCACCGCGCTTATTCCATTGCCGCCTGCCGATGACGTAAATCTGCCGCACGCCAAAAGCGTTGGCACTGCGGACAATCGTCCCCATGTTAAAATCCCGCTCGGTGTTCTCCAGAGCAATCACCAAGCCATGATCCTTGGCGTCCAACTCTTTTACAATCTCCGCCTCGCTCCGGCCTTTGAATTTATCGATTACATTCCGCGTGTCTTCCATGTATGTTATTTTAGCAAATATTAAGCTAGCGGGACCGGCTGGCATAAGTCTGCTCGTCGTTGGTTTAATAATACCTGAAAAAGGAAGCGCGGCATTATCGCCAACGCACAATTTCGTCGAGCTGGCGGCGAGTTTTGGCTGGCACCTCGCGCTGGCTACGGTAACCTAGAGCTAACATTACCACTGGCTTTTCTAGATCTGGGTCTATTAGCTGGTGCTGCGACAAGACCTGGCTGAGTTTGCTAATCGAAAAGCCTTCAATCGGGCACGAGTCAATCCTGCGCCCAGCGGCGGCCAGCAGCACAAAGCCCAGCGCAATGTAAGCTTGCCGCGCCGCCCACTGGTGAATCATTGCTGGTTGATTGAGTATTTCGAAATCCTTTTTGGCCCAATATCGCCAAAAAGTCTTGAAGCCAGCGGCCTTGATGGAATTTTGTTTCTTGACATCGTGCAGTATGTGGTCGATGTGACCGCCTTTTTGCAACAAGCCTTCGCTGGTTTTGGCAGTAAATATCAAAATGTGACTGGCGTCAAAACGAGCAGCGTTGGCGCCTGCGCAGCGTTTGACATCGGCGCGTAGCTGTTCGTCTTCCTGCACGACGATAATATTCCATGGCTCAAAACCGTACGAACTTGGCGCTAGGCGGGCGGCCTCTAAGAGTAGCTCGATATTCTCTTGCGAGATTTTCTTGCTAGAGTCGAAAGCTTTGGTGGCGTAGCGGAATTCGAGCGCTTGCTTGATGTCGTCTATCGATATGATTGGCTTATTCATTTCATCATCCCCTCTTTAGCCGCCAAAATCTTGTTGGCGCAGATTAGCTTATATATACGATTTTAGCATCTCTCTGACTATCTTGAAAACTCGATAGTGTCCTAATGGCGAAAAATGCAAGCCGTCTGATAGCGGTAATTTAGGCAGCTCGATGTAATTGCCAAGTTCGTTTTTGCGCTGTAGCAGTTTTTGGCGAAGCTGTTCGGACGCGTCGGTGAACTCATACCCCGAATTGTCGCTAGTGTCAAAACACGGCGGCAAAATGTAGATAATTGGAGTCTCGCCAGCGAGATTGCGATATTCTAATAAGTCACGAACTATTTCCTCGGGTGTTCGCGCGAAACGCTGTTGCAGGTCGTTAGTACCGAGGGCGATAATGATTAAGTCGAAGTTATCGGCCTTTTGTAGAGCCGCCGTAAATGCTGGTAAGCCGTTCTTGTCTGGTTTATCGGTGCGGAAATCGCCAGCAACTCTGCCGCGGACGCCGTCGGCAGTGACCTGTTCTCTACCGCGCAAAGCTCGGCCGAGGCGGTTAACCCAACGATCACTGTAGCGGATACGTTTGCTAGTAAAATTAGCGCCCCAGACGTTTGAATCGCCGTCGATTAGAATACGTTTTGCTGTTGTCGTCTGTTTTTTACTCAAGTTTGTATCCTCTCTTTTTTGAAATAACCGCTTGCTGCTCGGGCGTAAATCGTCGCGATTCGCGCATTTTTTGGTAAGCTTTGTTGCGCGTCCAGGCGTCGATATGCTCGTTTTCTAATTCCGCCAGCGTCAGCTCAAAGAGGTGTACTGCCGCCGTAGCGTACAGCCAGGCCAGCGCCATTTTGACGTAATAGCCGTCGTGTTTAATTCTCCGCAGCGCCGCGAAAACCTGATCAATGTGCGACTCATCCAGGAAGTTCGCCATCAAAGAAATCACGCCGTAACGCACCGTGAATTCCTCGCTGCTTTGCAGGCACTCCAGCGCAAACTCCCACCAAATGTCGCCGGCAAAGCGCCGCTTTTTCTCGACAAACGTATCGATGTGCGCCCACGAATCAACGCGCGGCAAATATTGCCGAGTCAGCTTAATCGCCTCTTCGTCGCTAATTTTGGCACGGGTAATCAGCAAACCGCACAGCAAAACATACTCGTAGAGATTGCTCGGCGTCGCTAGTAGCCGGCTGGTATCCGCTGCCGACATGTCGCCAGCCAGCTCCCCCGCCAGCCTCCGCAAATCCGGTACTCGCACGCCGATGACGTCCATCTTGGTATTGACGATGCGTTTGTTGAAGGTGGCGTATTGGTTGTTGTCTTTGGCGAGATTTGTTAGTTGGGCTACGATATCTTCAGGTATTTTAGTATCAGACATAAATAATCGTTCCTTTCATTATTGCTATTATAGCAAAAGGCGTGAGCTTAAATCTTGCAGAGAATTAAAAACCATTGCTGACATTGCATAGCCGAATAGAGCGCCAGTAATCACTCTCTTAATATTGTTAGATTCGTATTTGGTGTAGAGCTGGGTAAAACCGTCGATCAGCATTGGGATAATTAGAATAACTGAAATATACAGAGGTAAAGTTACGAAAATTCTAATAATAACACCCATAAAAAACGATAAATACATAGCGGTACAACGCGCACATAGCGGAAACTTGCGAATGCCAAAATGGAATGATCTGCTATCCATCTGATGACATATTCTACTACCGACTATGAGAGATTTTGGATATATGAAATCCAAGAAGAAATTAGAACCTGCAGCCACAATTCAAACACATTCTGTGCGAATGCTCCTGCTTTTTGCCGCTACCGCACATGCCGCATAGAAGGCCGATTGGTCCGAATAGGCAGCAGCCGCTGCATGCTTTCGCATCGCTGAATCCTTTATTTGTCGTACTATATACTGCTTGAATTCTTTCGCTGCCGCAGTTTGGACATTGACCGTTATTGGCTCGCTGTGATTGTTGTTGTGTTGTAGTGCTTACTTGTCTAGCGTATTTTGCTTTTTGTTGTGCTTTGTTGGTCATTTTATCGCCTTTCGTACCTAATGTTTTGATTATATTTTATCTAATGTAATAGTATGAATGAGATGCTCTATATCGTCAATATATTCATAATCTACAGTTTCTTAAAATAAAAATGCGACGTGTTGCGTCGCGTTCTCCGAGAAAGTCTAATTTGGAGCCACGATCGGGGCTTGAACCCGAGACCTCATCCTTACCATGGATGCGCTCTACCAACTGAGCTATCGCGGCAAACTTTGCCAGTGCTGGTCTCGCGGATGCAAGTTTTGCGCGCCAGCTATTTTGGCAAACTACTACTGGATTTTAACATATTTACGCCGTTGGAGGCAAGCTACTTGCGGCGGCGCGTTTTGCTAGCGCTTGATTCGGCTTTTGGCAAGTTTGGCGCGATGAAAGCTTCCAGTAGTGCCCAAGCAGCGCCGTTTATCAAGAATACTAGTGCGAAACTGGCGGCAGCCATGGCGACCAGTCTTCCCTGTCGGACGTTCAATAGCGTCAAGCAGCCGGCTAATATTAGGCCGACGAGAACTGCTGCCAGATAAGCTTGTTGCAATTTGCGCCGCTGGTCTTTTTGGCAATTCCAGCCGATTAAGGCTTGTTTCAAAAACTCGTACATATTTCTATTATAACACACTGAGCATAAAAAGTCAAACAAAACACCGCCCTTCAAGAGGACGGCGGTCAAAATCAACATGGTACCGGAGGTAGGACTCGAACCTACGAAGCTAAAAAGCGGGAGATTTACAGTCTCCTGTCATTGCCACTAGACGACTCCGGCATGAATTATGGAGCCGACTCTCGGACTCGAACCGAGGACCTGCTGTTTACAAAACAGCTGCTCTAGCCAGCTGAGCTAAGTCGGCATAAATTGAAAGGTACGACCCGAAAGCACACCTAACAGTGTAGCGTATTTGCGTAACCTTGGCAAGTGTTTTATTGCGGAGAGATGGCGCCAGCTGGCTGTTTGACACGGCGGTCGACATGCTGCCCGCGCGACATGGCGCGATTGATTTTGTCGCGAATAGCAGCGGCTTTCTCTTTCTGGCCGTTGCGATCGTACGAATCGGCTAAAATGTTAATACTTTGAATGCTTGGCTCTAGAGTGACGGCGCGTTCAAGGTGCTGCAAGACAAGCTTGGCATTGCCGAGTTTTTCTTGTACTTTGGCGTAGGCGATATGGCGCGAAGCAACTTCTTCTTCCATCTCTAGGGCCTGCTCGAATGCCAGGGCGGCCTTTTCGTAACTTTCGGTCTCGTAGTAAATCAAGCCGACATTATGCAGGCTAGAGGCGCTTGGCTCTAAACTTTGGGCGATTTCAAAGCATTCGATAGCGTCATCGTAGGCATGCTGCTTGGCATACAAAATACCTAGACGGTTGTAAGCGTTGGCGTTTTTGGCGTCGATACGCAGAATGGTCAGCAAGGCTTTTTCGGCGCGCAGATATTTTTGCGCTTTGAGCGATTCTTGAGCGATTTCCCAGAGCTTATCAAGCTTTGATGATAATTTCGCTGGTAAGTCGCCTGCGATGTCTTCGGGCGACTGGCGGTACGCGACTGCAGCGGCGCCTAGTCCCAGAACCAGTAAAAATCCAAACATACTATGCATTATTATAGCACATAATCACGCGATCAAAGCGGCAAGCTGAAGCTTGATGTTGCCGTTGGCGGCGATGCGCTCGTAGGTTTCGCTGAGACGAGCTAGCTTGTCGATGGTAGCTGGCGTGTTGTTTTTGGCGGCGGCATTTTGGACGAGCAGAATGCTATAGCGTAGTAATTCTAAGGTGTCTTTGCGGTCGGTGTATCGAGCAGCAACAGTTAGTTTATCATTTATCGGACCAGCAATTAATGCTTGCGAGTCTTTGATGACGGCGCCGATATCGGCGAGCTCGCTGGGTTTGGCAGCCAAGCGCGAGATTAATGCTGGCCGGCCGTTTGCTAGAAACATAATCTGAGCAATCGCTGTAGTGTCAAGCTGCCGATATTTAGCGAGGAGTAACCGGCTAGCCTTCTCAGAAATCGGACGGATAGTAAGCCGCTCGACGCGCGACATGATAGTCGGCAGCAGCAAATTCGGCTGGTGCGAAGTCAGTATAAAATGGACGTTGCGTGATGGTTCTTCTAATAATTTCAAGAAAGCATTTTGTGTTTGATGATTCATTTTGTCGGCGTCATCAATGATGTAAACAGTCTGATTGTTCGTGATGCCGCGAGTGTATTGGCGTAGGTCGCGGATTTGGTGGATACGGATAATACCGCTTGCGTCAATCTGTCCGTCTTTGTTGGTAGGCTGAATAATTCCAGCGAGTGCTGGGCCGGCTAAGTATCTGGCTGTAGTTAGCAGACCAGCGCCATCGGCGCCTGTCAAAAGTAAAGCTTGCGGTAGACTGCGGGCTAGCGTTTGAATTTGTCGCTCGGTTGACGGCTCAAAGATTAGGCTCATCATCTAGCTCCGGGAAAAGTTTGGTAAATTCGCCAGGCAGCGGCGCGACGAACGTTTGGCGCTTACCGGGTTGCGTGGTAATTTCTAATTTGTAAGCATGCAGATAGAGGCGATCGGCAGATTTGCCATAGACGCGGTCGCCGTGAATCGGCGTGTGTAAATGACGCAGGTGGACACGCAGTTGATGAGTGCGCCCAGTTTGCGGGCAGAGCTTAATAGCGCTGAGATTATGGTGCGCGGCGAGCGTTTGGTATATGGTTTGCGCTGGCTTGCCATTTGGGTCGGGGCGAAAGGTGCTGGGCGCCGACGGGTTGCGACCAATCGGGATATCAATTTTGGCAGTTGGTGGTTGCGGTGTACCGTCGACGATGGCTAGATATGTTTTCTTGGCGAGATGTTGCGAGAATTGTTTTTTGAGCAATTCAAAAGCTTCGGGAGTACGCGCCCCGATGATAGCGCCGCTGGTGTCGCGGTCTAGCCGATGGACGATGCCTGGGCGATTAGTTTCCAGCCCGACGGTGGTGTAACGGCGGAAAAAGTCGGCGACCGTGAATTCGTCATTTAGCGCCCCTTTGCTGTGAGTCAGGACGCCGGCTGGTTTGTTGACAACGATGACGTTATCGTCTAGATAAAGTATCGGTAGCTCCTCATCGCTGTAATCGGTAGCTTTGGGCAGATTGACGGCGATTTCGTCGGCTTCGGTGACTAGCTGGCTGGCGCTTTTGGCTGGCGTGCCGTTGACAGATACATTACCAGATTTGATATATTTTTGCCAGGTTGATCGGCTGGTCTCTGGGTAGCGTTTGGCTAGCAAACTATCCAGCCGCTGGTTGTCGCTCACCTGTTGAAACAGATAGATATCTTTGCCTTTGAATGGTAAGCCGTAGGTAGTTAGCTCGCTGGTTGGGTTCTCGAAAATCACGCCGCAAGCGTCGCTTTTGGCGGTGAATATTTGTGCCATGATATAATCTTCGCGATCTTCGGCGGTGTCGTCAATCAGCACGAAATAATGCTGGTGGTTGAAGCGAAAGCGCACTAGCTGATTGATTGGGCTAGGATTGCTGTTTTTGATCTGGTCGATATGGCGCGGCAGGTTATCTGCGTTTGCTACGTTGAAGCGGCGTAAAATCGCCAGTAAGTCATTGGCGGTGATTTTCATATGATTACGCTGCTTCCCTGTTCAGACGGTTGGATTGGTGCATGTTGGCGCTATCTCCTAAGTCCCACGGCTTTTTGGACGCGGAGCAAGGTTTCGTTGGCGACGATGGTCATGGCGCGCTCGGACCGCTCGAGGACTTTCAATAAATCATCGTCGGTGATGGCGTTGAGGCGCGCTTGGAAGTTGCTCAAAAAGCTGGCTACTGCTTCGGCTACGGCTTTTTTCAGCGGCCCGTATTGTGTTTGGCCAACCCACTCGGCATTGACTTCTTCTTGCGGACGATCAGTTAAAATCGCCAAAAGCTGTAATAAGTTGGTGATACCTGGCTGATTTTCCCAGTCAAAATTAATAACGCCAAGCGAATCGGTTGTTGCCGACATTATTTTCTTGCGAGCTTGTTCTGGCGTATCGTTCAGATTAATTTTTGATTTTTGATCGTCCGAGCTCTTGCTCATTTTCTTGTTCGGATTGGTTAAGCTGCGAATGCGCAAACCTTTGTCGCGCTTGATAAACTCAGTTTGCTTGGCTGTAGAGTCAGGCACGGTGAATAATTCACCGAACTTATTATTCATGCGAATGGCGATGTCGCGGGTGATTTCTAGATGCTGGAATTGGTCCTCGCCAACGGGCACATAGCGGGCATTATAGAGTAAGATATCGGCAGCCATTAATACTGGATAATTAAACAAACCGACGCTGACATTGCCGCTGTGTTCAGCAGACTTTTCCTTGAATTGTGTCATGCGGCTCATCTCGCCGAAGCTAGTGAAGCAGTCTAAGATCCAAGTTAATTCGCTGTGCGCCGGGATAAAACTCTGGCGGTAAATAAAAGTATTTTCATCTCTAGCGTTGAGCCCAGCGGCGATGAAATACTTAAGGTTTTTGAGGGTGTTGGCGTACAACGCAGAATGGTCGATTGGTGTCGTAAAACTGTGCAAATCTGGTACAAACATGTTGATTTGATACTCTCCTGCGTACTTTTTCTGCATTTGCACCATTGGCACGAACGCACCGAGATAGTTACCGAGCGTTGGCTCTTCGTTGGCGCGCACGCCAGTGAGAATTGTTTCTTTAGACATAGTATAATTATAACAGAGTACGCTTGTGCTGTCATATTGAGCACGACGATTGAGATAATTGCTGTTTGACGCTGGTGGTGACTGCATATAAAATAGCGTTATGAATAAAACTCAGTGTCGGATTGCATATTACGTTTTCTTGTTTGCGTCGGCGCTAGTTTCGTATATTTCAATTGAGACATCTATGGATACGATGAGTGCTAAGCAGCCGCCAAACATACCGCTTCATCTATTTGAATTCGCGCTGGCTATCGCGCTGGTGTGCGCGGCGTTGTATTTTCAGTATAAGGCTTATCGTGATGACGATACTAAAAGTTAATTATATTTACACGTCTTGACAAAGACTCTTTTCTTGACTGTTATGCGTAGGTGTGTGCGTAAAGTATGTACACAGAGAAGAGGAAGGAATGGCCAGTATGAAGCTGGTCTTCAGGCTTGCAGCGGTCTTTGCTGTCTTTGTCGCTAGCATGGCGTTTTTCACGCCGGTGGCTAGCGCCGCCGATCCGGGGATTGACCTGAATAGGTACTGTGACTCACAGTATCCCGGCACTTTTGCTTACGCGGCGCTTAGGGGTAGTACCGTGATGGACTGGAAGTGTAGCGTCAGCTGGCACGGACTGTTCCGCCACGACGTCGATCTGTCTAGTGCTGATATGCAAAATGCGTGCATTAAGCAGTACGGCCGTCGTCACGCATACTACCTCAGCTACAGCAACCCCTACTCTTGGCGTTGCAGGTAGCCAATCTCGATCGTTCCGCTCGTGCTTTTCTGTTTATGAAAGGTGCGAGCGGGACAAATCACTTTTGTGAGTAATTATTAGATAAGCGACCACTGGCATAATTATAATTTATTATATTATATTTTTACAGTGCAGAGGATATTGTTTTAGTTGTCGCGTATATCTTGGACTGGATTGCGGCGCATGTTGCGTAGTAGTGGCTGAATGCTGGAGATTAGGCTGACTATGAATATCGAGCTAACAACAGCTATAATTATAGGCGATTCTAGGCTAAAAACGCTAAATTGCGGCGCGCTGCCAACTGTTCCGAAGGCTGTCGCTGCAGTGTCGGTTAGGTTTTTGCCGTAGGTATTTGCTATAGCGAAAGCAGTTGCAATACCTAAAATCAGAGAGGCGATGACAATTCTTAGTGCTACAATTACGACGTATATGATGTATATACAAGCGATATCTCGTCGTTTTGCGCCCATCGCGCGGTAAATGGCAGTTTCTTTACGGTTTTCTGCGATGATACGTGAAACAGTGAACCAAATTATAATTATTGCTAATCCTAGTACTGTAGGCAGCGCGATGCTAGCGATTTGATTAAATAATTTTCCTATTTCGTCTAGGATCAGGTAATTTGATCCGTACGGGTTGGCTATAAACTGCTTAGCGCATTTATCATTAAACTCTAGGCAAGCCTCGTTGTCGAGGAACGCTCGCGCTTTTGCAACGCTAGAAAACTCTAAAATGCGGGGAGTAAATTCACCTCTCATTAGCCGTACAGCTGTAGAATCTGCTTCTTGTTGCTGGATATCATCGAACTTTAGTTTTTCTGACAGAGAATTGTACAGTTGAATAGGGATATCTAGTGCCGATGAAGAATCTTGCGAAGCTAACAAATTCTTGATATATTCGCTAGCATTTTTCTTGTAATCGGTTTGCGGTTGCGCGTATTTAATGCCGACAATTTGAAAAGTGAGCAATTTGTGCTTGGGTGCTATATATGTCCCAAGTTTTTTCTGGTTGGCTTCGTTAGAATCGTCACTCTTCTTTTCGGTGGTAGTTCGCGTGTCGGACTTGACAGTGATATTGCCGCAGGCTTGCTTTGGGTAATCGTAAATCAAACTGGGCTTTTGGTAGTTCTTGTTGATTTCGTTGGCTTTTGTCTCGATATAATCTTGTTGGATTTTCTTGATCAGTGTTTGTTCGGTTGAATTGCGGTAGCAAACTTGATAAGTATAGCCGTTTAATTTTTCTTGGACGTTTTTAAGCCATGTAGATTTTTGGTTAGTGTCGGCCGGCTCGGCTTCAAGGTTAAGCTTCTTACCAAATAATGAGACGGCTTCTTGAACGGAGACCACCACTGGTATGCCGTTTAGGTGTGACGCATCGGTTGCTAGCATATAACGGCGTAGAAGCTGCTGGTCGGTGAAAGTATAGTTGCTATTATATATGGCGTTAGTGTAATAGCCGTAAGTTGTCATATCGTCTGCTTTGGGGTTAGAGTTGCCGAAGTCTTCTTTGTCATTTTGGATTAGGCGTAGCGCGGGGATTTGGGGTAAACCGCTTATTTTGTCAACGATATAATAGCCAGCGGCGTCGTATTTGCTGCCGATTTCTTTGAGATTGGTTAGCTTGTTGTTGGCAGTTTTAGCGTATTTTTCAAATTGCTGGTCATTGAAATCACTTATGACTGGCGAAGAAAAATTAACAGTCACTCGTTGTTCTTCTGGAAGTGAGTCGGGTATCCAAGAAGCTGGTAGCAGGGCTGGAGCTTCGGTGCTCTTGTCGTAAGCTAATCCCAGCGATTTATATTTGTCTTGCAAATTCTGATAGTATTTTTTCTCGAACGCTTTGAGTTCTCTAATCTCTTCTAAGGATAGGTTGTTGGTGATTCCTAAAGCTTTGTTTGGTATATTTGGTGATGCTTTGACAAGGTAGCGGTCGTTGCCAACTTTCTTTATAAACATTTCTGCGCTCTTTTCGGCGCCAGTAAAGACAATAATTATGGCGATTAACGCCGCGAATAACAAGCTTGCCACGATAGTGGAAGCGAAAAGCATGCCGCGTTTTGAATGAAGCTTGGTGCGGGCTAGTTTTACAGCGTACGATGGGCGAATCATGTGATAGCTCCGTCTTTTAATTCTATGACGCGGTCGGCTTGGCGGGCAATGCTCGCATCGTGAGTAACTATAACAATTGTCGAACCGAGAGTTGAGCGGATTTCGCGGAACAGATCGATAATTGATTGACTGTTGGTCGAATCCAAGTTGCCAGTTGGCTCGTCGGCCAGAATGATACGCGGATTGTTTATTAGCGCTCGAGCAATTGCGGCACGTTGAATTTGCCCGCCTGAAAGTTCTTTGGGTAGGCGGTTTGCGTACTCTTCTAGACCGACTTTTTGGAGTAGCCAAGTTACTTTGGCGTCAATAAGATTTTTCTTTTTAGCGGTAAACATGGCTGGTACAGCAATATTGTCGCTAAGCTGCAAAAAAGGCTGTAGATAAAACGATTGAAAAACAAAGCCGATAGTATTTTGACGAAGCTGGCTGAGCTGGCTGTCGCGCAAGTTAGTCGTCTCCTTGGACTCGATGACAACAGATCCTGAGGTTGGCTGATCAAGGCAGCCGATAATTTGCAGTAGCGTACTTTTGCCGCTACCGCTAGCGCCAGTAATGGTGATAAGCTCGCCTTGTTTGATTGCCAGGTTTATTCCGCGAAGCGCTTTAACGGTTTGCTTGCCGAGCTTGTAGTCTTTCGAGACGTTATTGAGGAAGATTGCTGTTTGGCTAGAATTTGTCGCGATTATGTTTTCTGATTTTTTGATGTTCTCAGTGTTTGTATCCATGTTGGTAATCCTTATGTGTGAGTATAGCACGTACAGGCTAGCGTAATAAAGTCAAAACACCCGCCATGTGAGAGCGAGGTGTTCGGTTGTAGTGTGATGATTATTTGCCAGCGGATGGCGTGTTTGTAGGCGAGGCCGACGTTGCTGGCGGTAGTGGATCAACGTTGCTCGGTGGCGCTCCTTCTTCCCAACAATCCTCTGTGCGGAGGCTATATCGCTGGGAATGTTCTTGTAGTTCTTTAGGGTCCACTACTCTGATAAGTCCTTTTTTTCGGTCGCAGGTTACAACACCCTGGGACGTGTCATGACTCGGATGTTCAGGCGGCATCGGTTTTTGTTGCTGATTGCGTGCTGGCTTTGGGTTGTCGTTGCTGCAGGCTGCGGTTACCGCTAATAAGCCGGTGAATTCTAATATTCTTAGCGCTTTGCGGCGGCTAATACCTTCTCCTCTTGTTCCTGTTAGACCTTCTGGGCCTTTTGAACCTGTTGCCATGATGCTTTAATCCCCTCCTTCGGGATTAGCGGCTTGTAGCCTATATGCAACCCACCTAGCATTT
>CAUSEX010000001.1:0-73929 GCA_963531145.1 uncultured Candidatus Saccharibacteria bacterium | reverse complement strand
GCTGCCAGGCTCCTCTACAATTATCACTTCCCGGCCTTGCTGGCGGCAGTAATCAGCTAGTAGCTCAGCTTGGGTTGATTTGCCTGTACCGTCGTTACCTTCGATAACGATATAAGTACCGCTCATTACACAATCTCCAGCCTTTACAGTAATCCTTCGCTAAGACCAGCGATAGGATGTGGTAATTCTACCGGCGAAGCATAAGCTCGCGGCAGTAGCATCCACGGCCGCCAAGCAGCTTTAACAGCGGCAAGATCAGCGCTAATATTAGCTTGATAATTACCAGAAGCCTTGGCGTATTCGGTAGCCACTGGTCCAGTGGCGCTAAAGACAATCTGCGCTATACGGTAGCCGACTGGTAGTATGATGTACTCGTTTTCGTTGAGGTTGTGAATCTCCATAGTCCAGCGGTTAATATAGCCTGGGTCGCCCCAACCAGCGCAGTAGCAAGCCGAGATGCCGATACGGCCAGTAGTACTACGAGCCTGCATACTGGTAGTACCTGGCGGCAGAATACCAATAAATTCATGAGTATGTGCCAGAATTCGCTCGTTTGGCCGCAAGACGATGACCGGATGATCGTCGTTAATACCTTTGATGCTATCAATGCTAGCGACACCTTGATCAGTAATTCGGCGGCGAACTTCGTGCCACGGCTTGGCAATTTTGTATTCACCAAAGTAGCGCCGAACGTCAGTTTCGTCGAATGGGTTAAACAACCTTTCCTTACCTTGAGCGCCAGCTCTATAAAAATAATAGCCAAGCGTTACATCAACACTGCTACCATTGATACGCGCTGGCGCCGGGTCGCAAACGATATGACCGCCTGCTAGTGCTGCTGCGATTTCTCTATCGCTATAAATGCCGGTTGGCGATGATAATTCGGTCGAATCTGTTTTCATGCCTTTTCATTATACATTCACCGCTACCGCTTACACAACTAGCCTGTGATATGATTAAGTTGATGGGACGCAATCAGAAAAAGCAGTGCAGCATAGTAGTCGCCTACGATCGCCGGCGCGGTATTGGCATTGACAACAAACTGCCGTGGGGGCGCAGTTTGCCAGCAGATTTGCAGCATTTTCGCCAATTAACCACTGGCGGTACAGTAATTATGGGCCGTAAAACTTATGAATCTATCGGCCGTCCGCTGCCAAATCGCCAAAATATCGTATTAACTCATACTAAGCTAGACGGCGTCGCAACAGCTAGCTCGCTAGAAAGCGCTCTGCGAATGGCAATTACAGATAACATATACATCATTGGCGGAGCAACCGTTTACGCGGCCGCACTCAAATCAAATGTGGTAAGTAGAATATACGCTACAGAAGTCGACGCAGAACTTCCAGCGGATACATTTTTCCCCGAGCTTGACGATACTGGGCGTAAATCATAAGAATAATCCCATGCAGCTGATAATGCTAACGCTTATCCTTATATATTTGCGATATATGAAAAGTAGTCTTGCCACGCAACAACATTTAGACTGAAATTGGCGCTTTGATGGCCGGCCATGGATCGTAGTTTTTTAACTTGAAATCATCAAGATCATAATCATCGATTGATGGTTTTGGTGTGATATCGAGAGCTGGCAACGGACGCGGTTGGCGTGTCAACTGAAGTTTTGCTTGCTCGAGATGATTCAAATACAAGTGAACATCGCCGCCCATCCAAACAAATTCACGCGGCCGCATATCAACCTGCTGTGCAATTATCATAGTCAGCAGAGCGTAGCTAGCGAGGTTGAATGGGACACCCAGAAATGTATCGCATGAGCGCTGATCAAGCCGGCACGATAACCAGCGCCGCTGGTCAGAGTCATTGGAATCAGCGGGTGTGGTATAGAATTGAAATAACATATGGCATGGCGGCAAAGCCATGTTGTTTACTTCGGCAGGATTCCAAGCGGTAACGATTAGCCGCCGTGAGTCTGGACTAGCGCGTAGTTGATCAATAACGTTAGCAATCTGGTCAATACGTTCACCATTAGGTGCTGGCCATGCCCGCCACTGCGCGCCGTAAACCGGACCGAGATCACCGTTCTCGTTAGCCCACTCGTCCCAGATATGAATTCCGCGTTCTTGCAGCCAGCGCACGTTGGTATCACCGCGCAAAAACCAAATCAACTCGCCGAAGATACCTTTGGTAAAGAGCTTTTTAGTAGTAAGCAACGGAAAGCCCTCGCGCAAATCAAAACGCATCATATGTCCGAAGATGCTGAGCGTACCAGTGCCTGTCCGGTCATGCTTTTCGACGCCTTCTGCTAGAATACGGTCAAGTAAATCAAGATATTGTCTCATCCCTCCCCTCCTTCTAAAAATAGAGCGAGATGCTAGGTCTCGCTCTGAAATTATATGGGTTTATTTTGCTTGATAATCAACTTTGATGCCTGGACCCATAGTGGTAGTGACAGCAACAGATTTGATGTAAACGCCCTTGATAGAGGACGGTTTCTGTGCCTGCAAGCTAGCAAAGAAAGTATTGGCGTTTTCAAGCAATTTTTCAGCGCCGAAGCTAACCTTACCAACACTTAAATGGATAGCAGCCTGCTTGTCGACACGATACTCGACCTTGCCAGCTTTGGCTTCTTCGGTAGCTTTGGCGACGTCGGTCGAGACAGTACCACTCTTCGGGTTCGGCATCAAGCCCTTCGGGCCGAGCAAACGAGCGTACTTACCGAGTTTTGGCATGTAGGCCGGCGTAGCGATTAAGACGTCAAAATCAAGCGTGCCCTTGTCAAGAAGTTTGACAATAGCCTCATCGCCAGCCAGATCGGCACCAGCTTTTTTGGCTTTGTCGGCATCAGTGTCAGCTGCGAAAACGGCTACTCGGACAGTCTTGCCGGTACCGTGAGGCAGGACTACGGTCGAACGAATATTTTGGTCGGCTTGACGCGGATCGACACCTAAACGAACGTGAACTTCAACGCTAGCGTCAAATTTGCTCGGATTGGTCTCGGTAGCAAGTTTGATAGCATCGGCAAGCGTGTAAGCTTTGTCTTTTTCAACTTTTTCGGCAACCTGGCGGTAAGCTTTGCCGCGGCGTTCGATCAACGGACGAACCTTTGGTGCTGGGCCTTTTTTGACAGCCGCTTCAGCGTCGCCCTGCGGCGTAGTGTCGCCAGCTTCTTTGCGAGCTTCTTTTTCAGCTTTGGCTTCAGCCTCTTCGATAGCTTTGGCGCTGCGCTTACCAGCTTTGGCAATTGTAGCTTCGCGGACTGAGTGCTTTTCAGCGGCAGCGATGGCCGCTTCAATCTCGGCTATAGTATTTTTTTCGCTGACGTCAAGCTTGAGCTCGGCAGCTTTTTCTAATAGTTCGGCTTTTTTAGCCATCAGATATTTAATCCTTTCTGTGGTACAAGCGACTTGACGTCTCCCAACATTGATTTAATAAAACGTCTACGATTATACCAAAAAATAACTAGAAAGTCCACCTAATTTTCCAGAGGTAGTGTAGCATTACCACTATAAAATTATTGACCAAAATACTACGTTTTGCTATGATTGGTCTCATGTCCTGTGAAAATTACGATTAAGATAATAATAAGCCAGGACATAAATCCACGAGTATTTGAAGTTTAGCCTATCCGTGGGGGTATTTAACCAAGGAGACAATTATGCGTTTATACGGGGTCTTGACGACACTCGGTGCCGCTGGTGCAATATGCTTAATAGCAACGCACCCAGCCTATGCCGAAACGAGTACGGGCCGCTCGCTACTACTCGCACAGCAAAATAAAAATAAATTAACAATCGCAAGGAGAACACCGCTGCTAGCTACCCAAAACAAGAAAGCCTTGCTAGCAAAAGCGGACGAAAAGCAAACCAGCGAAGTTGATGACGATAAAACCAAAAAACCAGCGTCTACGCCAAAGGGCAAATCTGACGAAGCAAAGCCAACTGAACAGCCAGTATACGTGGTAATAGCCGCAGGCGACAGTTTGGCATCAATTGCCGAAAAATACAACACAACCTGGACGCGTATCTTTGACGCCAACGAGTCGCTTAGTAACCCAAATACTATTGACATAGGGCAGAAGCTGCGGATTCCTAGCGCAGAAGAGGTCTTGCCAGACCGCTCGTCAGCTATCGTTGCAGCGCAACAAGCAGCCGCCAGATCTAACGCAGCGGCGCCATCAGCTTGGACTTCTGCAGTTACTACGCGATCGTATAGCTCAAAGCCGATTAATTCATCAAGCTACTACGTCGGCAACGGCATGTGGTGCACCGATTACGTTCACAGCCGCCGCCCAGACGTCGCTGTATACGGCAATGCTGGTTACGGTTGGATTTCCAGCGCTCAAGCTGCCGGTAAATCAACTGGTAGCGCACCGCGCGCTGGAGCTGTCGCAGTAACAAACGGTCATGTCGCTTACGTCGAGTCGGTTAATAGCGATGGCAGCTATACTGTTTCAGAAATGGGTTGGAATTACCGCGCTGGCAATTACAACAAACGTACAGTAAGACCAGGTACATTCGGACAATTCATCTACTAAATAACTAGTGGAATTAGAAAAACCGCTACAACTACGCTAGCGGTTTTTTAATTTAGATATAGACAAATTACCCGCGCAAAGACTTATCCGCAGCCTCAACTAGTTCGCGCACAATCACTGTATAATCGTCATACACGCGAAAACCTGCAGCATAAGCGTGCCCGCCGCCGCCAAAATATCCAGCTATCTGCTCTGATACTGGCATATTACTGCGTAATTTCCCAGTTAATTTGCCGTCAGGGTAAGTTTTGATAGCGCAAGCCACTTCAACCCCCTCAACTAAACGCATTTCGTCAAGCACTAGAACGCTCGGATTATACTGATCGCTATATTTCTGGATTTCTTCCCACGGGATATGAATTATAGCTAATTTACCATCGAGCAAATATTCGATACGTTCAATCAAACGGCCTTTATATGCCAAAATCTCTGGCGACTTTTTCATAAATTCGCGGCGTCGTTCTTCAATAGCTGAGTTGCTAGCACCGAGCGCAGTTAATTCGCCAGCGACACGAAACGAGTCGGCTGTGGTATTTTGCGTTGTTAAGCCTAGGCTATCGCTCATAATAGCAATCAGCATATTCTCCGCAGCTTGCGGATTAATTACCCAGCCAGCAGTATGCGCTAGATTGTAAATCAGTTCGCCAGCTGCAACTACCGGCTGGTTGACATGAATAGCATCAAAAGTCAGCGTCGAATCAGTTGCGTGATGATCTAACACTATAACGGGATGCGTCTCAAGAAAATGACGCACACCTGGCATACTTAAACTTTTACTGATTAATAGTTCGGCATTAGTATCAACGATAATTGCTAAGTCGGCACTCGTGTCAAAGTCGCTAGTTATTCGATCCCAACCGTGAATGTAACGTAAGTATTTCGGTGTATCAACTGGACAGTGCAGCTGAACATTTTTGCCGAGGTCACTTAGAATTTCCTCCAAGGCTAGGCTGCTGCCGATACTATCACCGTCAGGATTTTCCGCTTGGACTACAACAATTTTCTGCGCGTTATTGATAGCGTCAATAGCTTTATCGAACATCACCTAATAGTATAGCAGCAATTAGCTGGCCTTGCATTCGAATTAGCCAGATAAACTCTGCATAGAAAGAGCAGCTTTACGGCTTCTTATCAAGAATGATTAAGTGTTCAATATGCGGCGTACGCGGGAAAAAATTATAGCCGCGATGCCAGGCAATTTGGTAGCTTTGCTGGAGCAAGGCGACGTCGCGGGCTTGAGTAATAGGATTGCAGCTGAGATAAATGATACGCGGCGGTAGCTGTTGTAACAATGTCGCAATAACGTCGGGATGCAAGCCGGCGCGCGGTGGATCAACGATAACGATTTCCTTGCCTGTAATGTAGTCGAGAGCTTGTTCGCTGGGAGCAAGGACAGCGCGGGCGTCGGTGCGGCCGAGCTCGGCGATGTTGCGCTGCATTTCGCGGACAGCGTCGGCGTTGATTTCCACCAGCGTGACGTTACTGCCGCCAATAGTCAGGCCGATAGTGCCGACGCCAGCGTAGAGGTCGAGAGCTGGTCGATCGGCAGCGAGCGGCACCTCAGAAAAAATCTGGGCAACTTTACGTGGGTCCCGGATTATTTTCTGATGGTGCCCGAGCTGCCAATACGAACTCTCGCGTGACGTCCACTCCCGCATATCGCGCAGCGCCTGCTCGTAAACCGGGATGTTGACTTGGAAAAAGCCTTCGCAGGCGTAGCGGAATGGCACGCCAAGAATGGTGTCGGTCAAGGTAGTGTTGCCGAAACGCGCCAAGCGCTCGGTGATGCGGCTGGCTGGCGAGCGCGGATCGGAATAGATAATTTCCCCGCCCTGAGCCGGTAATTTGGCGGCTTCATCAGCGGTAATTATTTCGGGCAAGCGATCCTTGAGATATAATTGCCATACGCAACTTCCCGATTGATCGCAGCGGATGAGCAAGGTTTTGAGCTGGCGAGCCGCGACGCGTTTATGGCGCAGTAAATCACGGATAGCTCGTGCCAAGTTGTTGATTTCTGGGCGCGCCAAACTTGTGCCATCGACGACAATCTTGCCTTTACTGCCGCGACGGAAAAATGCCAAGTCAAGCGTATCGCCAGATGATTTTTCACGGTCGCTATCTGCGTCTATCTCTTGGTTATTATCAGAAAATAATCCGGGACCCAAGACAATCCCAGATTTTTTCTGAGATACAGCTTGGGATACTACCGATTCGCTGTACCAGCTAAATTCAACTTTATTGCGATAACCATATGCGACATTGTCGCAATAAATGTCAATCGCCGCTGGTAATGCAACATTATGCAGCGCGAACGCGTCGTCGATCAACTGTGCTTTGTATGTTTGTTCAACTTCTAGTGGCATGATTTGCCACGGACTGGTCGAAAGATAACTATCCGGGTCGCGCGGTTGGATGCGGTCGGGGCTTGGCGAGATTACTTCCTCGACGACCGCTTCGACGAGGTGTGATTTCTTTTTGGTAATGCGAACAGTGACGGTCTCGCCGGGCAATCCGCCCCATACGAAGCATTTGCGGCCATCGGCCAGCGTCCCTAGTGCTTGTCCACCACCAACGATTTTGTCAAGGTGAATAGTCTCGAGTGACTGTCTTTTCATCATACTTATTATAACAAAATGAAAGATGCCGTTTGGTAGAGATCACGAATGGCGTCCCCACAGCAATAACGCATACCTTTCCAATGACAAAATTATGACGCTAGCAACTTAACAGTATGGCGAGCAATTTCGACGCCTTCATCTGTTGGTATGACAATTATCGGCTTGCTGACTGCCGCTTGCGAGATGCTAGTGAACTCGGCCGGGTTAAGACATGATTTGTTACGATTGCCGTCAAGTATGAAGTCGAGGCATTCCAAGTGAGCAACAATGCGCCGGCGCAAGTTTGCCGAACGTTCCCCTACCGTGCCAGTAAATACCAGCAAGTCGGCACCGTTCATAGCGACCACCATGGCGCCGATAGCCTTATGGATACTGTGAATCAAAGTCATCAGCGCTAGATGAGCAATATGGTCGCCATTAGCTTCGCGATCAATAATTTCACGAATATCGCTAGTTCCACTGAGTCCGAGCAGACCTCCCTTCTCATCGAGATAATGCTCAAGCTGATTATCATCGAGGCCAAGTTTAGTCTTGAGCGCCATAGCAGCAGTGTAATCAATTGAGCCGGTGCGTGTTGCCATAATCACCCCCTCTAGCGCCGAGTAACCCATGGTGTTGTCGATACTGCGCCCGTGAAAAACTGCACTCACCGACGAGCCGCTACCTAGATGACAGACGACGACCTTTGGTGGTAATTTGCCGCGGTTCCACAGCTCATTAACAGCAGACGAAACCGACAAACCATGATAACCAAAACGCTTAATCTCGAAGCGATCGGCGTCTTGCAGATTGATACCATAATTCCAGGCGTAGCTCGGCTTGCGAGCGTGAAAAGCACTATCCGAAATTAGCGCCACTGATATAGTCGGCAGCGACGAGCGCAGAGCCTCTAGCTCTTGCAACGTACCGGAGACGTGAATCGGGTCAAGCGGCAAAATATCGCGTATATGCTGGACAACGTCATCATCAACAAGCCTGTCTTTGAGAAAATAGTTGCTCGGCGCAACGATCCGCAAGCCGATCGCGCGAACGTCGCTAGGACTTTCTAGTAAATGTTCGCGGTTAAAAATGCCATACAGATGTGCGGCCGACTGGGAAATGTCAGCAAAACCAAGCGGTACTTGCCGCGTATCGCCGCCAGTACGCAGCGTCGCGATTAATTCGCTGCCGCTCTGCTCGATATGTAATGCGGCAACCTCTTTGAGCTTGTCGTCGACCAGCGCGTATTTGCGACTAGCGCTGCCTGGATTTGCGATTAGTAGTAATGACATTCCCCCACCCTTTTCTTTACGTTAATTTGTTTGCCCGTGCCAGGCTTCCTCTTTTGCCTCGTCTAGTCCGCGTGCTGCTGGCCACACCCAGGCGTCAATTTCTGGCAAGTCAACGCCGTTAGCCTTGATATAAGCAGTATTCTCATCAATCTTACCTTGGTAAATCGAAGCTAAGTGCTCGGCCTCCTCAAACGGAACGACGCCATTGCGGCCCAGCTGGCGGAATGCAGCAATCGCCAAATCATAGCGGCTGGTTTCATTGCGAACATGCATATCAAACGGTGTGGTCGTCGACCCGATCTCTTTGTAGCCGCGAATATCGAAGCGTGTCGAATCGACAGCATAGTTAAAGAGAATCGATTTGACTGTCTGCGGATAGCCATGGAAATTGAAGATAACTGGCTTGTCGTCAGTAAACACCTTGTCAAAGAACTTTTGGTCGGCAACGCGACGCAACGTACCAAAGCCAACAGTAGTCAGACTCGAAACGTTAACGCAGCGAATTTTAGCGTTCGGGCAATGCGTTTTGATGATATCGATTGCTGCCATTGTCTCTTTGGTCGGATAATCACCGCAAGCCGCCATAACTAGATCAGGATGCTCATCGCTAGCGAAATCCCAAACCATCAGTCCAGCATCGACCTGCTGGCGAGCTAATTCTGGCGATAGCCAGCGCGGCTCGAGAGTCTTACCGGCCACCAGCGCGTTAATCTGGCGAACGCTTGATAACATATGCTCTAAGCAAACTAGCGTGACATTACCGTCCGACGGGAAGTAAACATCACTGAAGTTACTCTGGCGGCGTAAAATATCGTCGATAAAGCCAGGGTTCTGATGACTAAAACCGTTATGGTCTTGGCGCCAGCCGCTCGAAGTTAGTATATAGTTAATACTAGGTATAGTACCGCGCCATTCGACGTTACGGCTTTGGGTGAGAAACTTAGCATACTGGTCAACCATGCTGCCAACGACTTGCAAAAATGCTTCATAACTAGCGAACATAGCGTGGCGACCCGTTAGTACGTAGCCTTGCATTAAGCCTTGCATGTTGTGTTCGGACAACATTTCCATGACTCGGCCATCACGCGACAGATCCTTATCCCACTCCATGATTGGCCATTGCCAACTGCGGCTAGTAGTCTGGAATATCTCGTCAAGCTTGTTGGAATAAGTTTCGTCTGGGCTCATGAAACGGAAGTTCTTACTCTCGGCGTTGAGACGAAAGACCTCGGTCAAGTAAGCGCCAGCCCGGCGCATACTGCTAGAGCCAATAGTGCCAGGGATTTCGGCGTCTTCAGCAAACTGCTCGACGTCTGGCAGCACCAGCGGCCGATAAACAGTTGCGCCGCCACGAGCATGCGGCGACATACCCAAGCGCTTCTCTAGCTGTTCAGGCAAGATATCCTTGACAAAATCACCAAAACCTGTCGTTTCGTTGAATAGCTCGTCAAACTTATAACTCTTGAGCCACTGGTTCAAGATTTTGAGCTGCTCGGGATCAGATTTCGCTTCGCTAAGCACTGTCTGGTGCGCCAGGCAATTACCTTCAATTTTGTTGCCTTCGACAAATTTCGGCCCAGTCCAGCCCTTTAGCGTGCGCATGATAATCATCGGCATGCGCGGCGCTTCTGTGTTCGTACTAGCACGAATCTCGGCAACCAAATTGTGAGCCCACTCAAGCGCGTTTGCCATTTCGTCGTGCGGATCGACGCCGTCTTTTGTAGCGTCAACAATGCGCGGCTCATAACCGTAGCCGCTAAAGAGCGTCATCAGTTCGTAATTACTCATTCGGCCAAAAACAGTCGGTGCCGAAATCTTATAACCATTGAGGTGAAGAATCGGCAATACTACGCCATCTTTGCGTGGATTGAGTAATTTGTTAAGATGCCAAGCGCCAGCTGTCGGCCCAGTCTCGGCTTCACCATCACCAACCAAACAAGCTACCGTCAAATCAGGATTATCCATCGCCGCACCGTAGCTAGTGCTGAGCGCGTAACCAAGTTCACCGCCCTCGAGGATTACGCCCGGCGTCTCGGGATTAGAATGGCTCGGAAAACCGTACGGCCAGCTAAATTCGCGGCACAGTTTGCGAATACCATCCAGATTAGTCTCCATCGATGGATCAAAATTAGCAAGCGTACCTTCCAAAAACAAGTTAGCCTGTAGCGCTGGGAAGCCATGACCTGGCCCCAGTACAAACATCATGTCCTTGTTATGCTTCTTGGCCGAATAGCTGAGATGCGCGTAAGCAAAGTTAATACCTGGCCCACTTCCCCAGTGTCCAAGAATCCGCGATTTGATATCGTTAAAAGTTAATTCCTTTTTCAGCAGATGATTTTCTGCCAAAAATATTTGCCCCACCGTCAGATAGTCTGCCGCACGCAAATATTGCTTTATCGAGTGTTTTTCGTGTGCATTCATAACTTTATATTATAAAGGTTATGGTAAATATTGCCAACTGATTAGCCGCTTTTTCGTGGTAAAATCACATTATGAGACGCCAAGTCGCCACCCATTCGCAGCATTTTTTGCGTAATCCACGCTTGATTGCCGAGCTGATAGGCCACAGTAACATACGCCGCGGCGATTTGGTAATAGATATCGGCGCTGGCAGCGGCGCCATTACGGCAGTATTAGCCCGAAGATGCCGGCAAGTTTTAGCATACGAAAACGAACCAGATACTCTCAACAAACTACAGCAAAATATGCGCCGGCACAAAAACGTCAAAGTGATAGCGCAAGATTTTCTGCAAGCGAAATTACCAGATGAACCATACAAAGTTTTTGCTAATATCCCCTTTCACTTGAGCGCCGACATAGTACGCAGATTGACTAGCAACAACGAGATGCACGCACCGCGATCAATTTACCTAATCGTCCAAAAGCAATTCGCGCAAAAAATAGTACCGAGCGACCGGCACTTTACCTCTCAATTAGGCACACAACTAGCTCCATGGTGGCAGACACGAATCCGCCGACCGCTACGCCGCACAGATTTCACACCGCCGCCAGCAGTCGATACCGTACTGCTAGAGCTGAAGCCGCAGTCCGAGCCGCTCCTATCTACATTAGAACGCGACAAGTACCAAAGTTTCGTCGCGAAATGCTACGCTTCGCAAAAAGTCTTTGCTACCATACCGCGCGCCGAAGCCGGCATTAACCCTGAACGCAAACCGTCAGAATTGACTCCCGAGGAATGGGTGCGGCTGTATTCTATGTCGTAATTTCCATATCGTTGATGAGCGTGGTATAATACTTGTTGCACGTTCGTTTATTAGTGGGTCGTCGCCAAGTGGTAAGGCACTGGGTTTTGGTCCCAGCATTCGCAGGTTCGAGTCCTGCCGACCCAGCCAAATTATGCAAACGAAAATATCATAAACCGCTCAGATCTGGATAACCTAAGCGGTTTATTTTTATGAATCGTATCGATATTTAGCAAATTCATAGCTTACTTTGTTTTATTGACGCCACCCCTAAATACCATTAGTATAATAAGTATGCGAAAAGTGTCTCTGCCGAGCATATTGCGGTACAAGAAATCTTACTTGCGGCATGATATCATAACGGCGTTGTTGATAGCCGTCGTGAACGTTCCTAATGCGTTGGCTTTTTCGGTAATCGTCGGACTGCCACCCGAGACTGGCTTATATACGACAATTATTGGTGCGCTAGTATTTGGGTTGTTGGGATACTCGCATCGATTGGTGGTTGGCGCAGATTCAGCGACGGCCATTCTGCTGGCGTCAGGCGCAGTGCTAGTGGCGCAAACAGGTACGCCAGAATATGTTAATGCAATCGCAGCGATGACGTTACTATCAGGCGTTCTGCTACTATTGCTGGGATTATTCAAATTTGGCTTTTTGGCAGATCTGGTATCGCGGCCAGTGATGATTGGTTTCATGGCAGGCGTAGGAGTACAGCTAATTGTTACACAGATACCAGCTCTACTAGGCTTGAAAGCATCAGGCGGTTTCTGGAGTCATTTAGCGTCAATTACCGCGCAAGCTGGTTCAATCAACTGGATGACCACTACGCTAGCGCTCTTGGTGCTAGGTGTAGTGTTGTTTTGGCGATCATCGCGAATACCGAGCGAGCTAATCGGTATTGCTATGGCCGTAATATTTGCAATAGTATTTCATGTCGATGCGTACGGCGTAGAGTTTTTAGGTTCGCTACCAAGCAATATGCCAAACTTAATAGTGCCCACGGTGTCACTCGAGATGCTAAATACAATTATGCCGACCGTATTATCAATTGTACTCGTAGTACTAGTGCAAAGCTCCATGACAGCGCGCTCCATTGGTAGCGAGCACGACGATAAGATCCAGACCAATCAAGATACAGCAGCTCTTGGAATAGCTAATGTTGCTTCAGCTCTATTTCACGGTTACGCGGTTAGCGCCTCGCCGCCGCGCAGCCAGTTAGCCGACTCGCTGGGTATGCGTTCGCAATTGAGCGGTATTGTTGCCAGCTTAGCAATGATGGCGTTGATCGTTTTTGGCGGTACTTTGTTACACTACGTGCCGCTAGCAGCACTAGCAGCGATAGTTTGTACGGCAGGTTTACGCTTGATTCGTTTTCGTGAATTGCACTATTTGTGGGCTGTCCATCATGAGGAGTTTATGATCGCGCTAGTTGCTCTAGCTTGTACGGTATTATTCGGCGTACAGTTAGGTATTTTAGTAGCGGTAGCAGCCTCGCTGATGGAACGATTACGCCGGCAGTACCATCCTGATGACGCTGTGCTGCTGCGCGATGGCGAGCTGTCATCATGGGCGGCTGATCGGGTAAAAGATAAGATAGGCTCTTTGCCAAAAGATACATTAGTTTATGCTTTCGGCGAATCGCTTTTTTTCGAGAATATTAATTATTTCGCTGAACGGTTACGGCGAGCTATTCATCGCGCTAAACATCCAGTAACATACGTGGTGATTGATGCCGGAGCGATTGATGATATCGACTATACAGCGGTTGAAGCGCTCAAACGTTTGTACCGCGAGCTTGGCGAAGATGGTATCGCGATTGCTTTTGCGCACGTATCACCGGGATTGCGCAGCCAGTTTGATATCTATGGCATTACCGATATAATTGGTAGCCGCAACATTTACACAACATTGTCTCTGGCATTGGCGCATCAGAAACAGGCTTCGGCAATTGAAATGATCAGAGACCTTAAAATCGCTAGCGATTCGTATATCGTGGTCGGCGGCGCCGTGCTTGATATGATGCATTTGCGCGATACACCTAATGTTGATTTAGTAGTATCGCGCGAAGTTTATGACCTTTTTGCACGCAAGAAACATTGGCGCGAGGTGACACTAACTAGCGGCAAGCGAATTTTGGTACATGAACAATACAATCTGCTAAAAAGTTGGATGGGTAATTCCTTGACAGCATTACAGCGAGATATGCAAACCATTGATGGGATACCCGTGGTCTCGACTGACCGGCTGATTGCTGCCAAACGAAAAATGGCTCGTCGTAAAGATTTAGCTGATTTAGAACTATTGCGTGGACACATCAAGCGCCGGAATTAATTAGCGAACTTTTTGTTTTTCTTGAGCGGCCGTTTAAGACGCTTGGTAATTCGCTGAAGATTCGGTCGCTTACCAAAGAACTTTCGCCCTACCCATTTGTGCAATTCAATCAAGATAATAGGTATGATGAGCGCGGAGATGGTCACCAAGAGAAGATGTATGTTACTTACTGGCGTAATATGCAGCAACCGTCCAAGCGGCGTAGCTAGGGTGGCAATCTGCAACGTGACAGCGATGATTAGCCCGACGATAAAGGGTGCATTTCGTTTGCGCAACCGACCGATTAGCGATTCGTAATCACTGCGCGCCTCGATGGCGCTAGCCCACTGTGCGGTTACCAGCGAGCAAAAAGCAATTGTCCGAGCATAATCAGCACCAAAGCGTTGATTGAAATAAATATAGAATCCCAGCGTCATTGATGACATAATTATGGCAATCAACAATATTCGCGAAGTCATAAATTTACTGAGTAGCGGCGCGTTAGCGCGTTTTGGCTTCTCTAGCATATTCCGAGGCTCGCCCGGCTCCAGTCCAATCGGAATTACCATAGCGCTATCAGTGACTAAATTAACCCATAAAATCTGCACAGGCGCCAGCGGCAGCGGTAAACCGGAGATCAACGCGCCCAGCGACACGATAACCTCGCCGAGATTAGTAGCCAACAGATACGTTACCATGCGCTTGATATTAGCATAGACAGTTCTACCCTCGTGAATAGCCGAAACAATTGAGCGAAAGTTATTATCAAGCAAGATGATATCGCCCGCGTCCTTGGCAATTTGTGCCCCTGCCCCCATAGCGACACCAACATGAGCATTAGTCAGCGCCGGAATGTCATTGACACCGTCGCCAGTCATAGCAGTGATATTATCGCGCTTGAGCACTTCAAGGATGCGATGCTTATGCTCGGGCAAAACGCGCGCGCAAACACGGATAGTATGCAACCTTTCAGCTAGTTCGTCGTCAGATAATGTAATAATCTGCCGGCTATCAAAAACCTGGTTGCGATGCTCGACTAGGCCAAGCTGCTTACCAATATGATAAGCTGTCTCGAAGTGGTCGCCGGTGACCATACGCACGCTGATGCCAGCGGCTTGCGCGCGAGCAATGGCGCCTTTGGCTTCTGTCCGCAGTGTATCTGCCACGCCAACAAAACCATCAAAAACCAGCGGCGTATTATCTGGAATACTTTCAAGCGAATCAATTGGTTTATTGAGCGACGCATGTGCTAGCGCAATTACTCGAAAACCAAGTCCAGTCAGATGATGTAATTCAACTAAAGCTTTCTCGCGTTCGCCTTCGGTGATATCGCAATGGTCAACGATTTTCTCTGGTGCTCCTTTGACAGCTAGAGCATACTTAGCGCCATCATGTCGCAAATTGCCGCTCATCGCCATTGAATGCTCAAATGTAAATTCCCGCAAAGGCTGGCCAAGTTTGGGAGTCGCTTCGGACGAATTAATAAACGACGCGAAAGCTTTATCAAGCGGATCGGCAGTTTTTCTCTTGTTTAACAATATACTAGCAGCAAGTGTCTGCAAAGCGCGTTTTTCGTTGTGGCGCGGGTGCCAAATTTCTTGAACCGATAATCTGTTGCGCGTTAGTGTGCCAGTTTTGTCGGTGGCAATAGTAGTGATGGCGCCGATTGACTCGATTGAGCCCATAGTTCGCACCAATGCTTTACGGCGAGCCATCCGTCGCATCGCTAATACCAAGATAACTGAGATGGCGATTGGTAAGTTCTCGGGCACTGCACTGACACTGAGAGCAATCACAAAGCGCAATGCTTCGCTCCATTCAACACCGCGAGCTAGCGCCAGCCAAAAAGCAAACAAAGCAATACCTAGAATAACAGCCACTATACGCGTGATAAGACTATCGATTTTCTGCTGTACAGGATTGACGTTATGGTCGCCAGACGATAAATCGCTCAAACGGCCAAATTCGGTATCGTTCGCAGTAGCGGTTACTATCGACATGGCAGTACCGCCAACGACAAATGAACCTTGAAAAACCATGTTGGATTGTTCGTAAATTTCGCGGTCGCTCGGCAGGACAGCACAAGTTTTTTCAATCGGCAGCGACTCGCCGGTTAATTGCGATTCGTCAACACGAAAAGAGCGCGCCTCTAGCATGCGGGCGTCAGCAGGAATTTTATCGCCTTCATCAAGAATTATCACGTCGCCTGGAACTAACAGTGTCGCAGCAATCATCTCACGCCGCCCTTTTCGCAATACCTCGACTTCAGCAACAGACTGTTTTTGCAGCGATCGCAAAATCCGCTCAGTCGAAAACCGTTGCACATAATAAATAATTGCGTTCACCGCCATGATAAAAATAATCAACCCAGCATCAAAATACGACTTATGCCACAAGCTAACAATTGCCGCTACTATCAGTACTGTCATAAAAATCGACTTGAACGGCTCAATAATTTTACGCCAAAGCGGGTCAGACTTAACCTTGATCGTGTTTAAGCCGTAGTGACGTAACCGCTCATCGCTCTCGATATCAGATAATCCTTTGGTGGTTGATTCAAGTTCAACTAGCGTTTCTTTAATGGTTTTATCGTAAAAAGCCATAAGCACATTATAGCAAATTTTAGTTTTTAACAATAAAGCGCTATACTGAAAATATGAAGGTTAAAATCGAGATAGACACTATAACATTCGTACGTTTTTGGCTGGTAGTAATCGGCTTTGGGTTAGCAGGCTTATTAATTTGGAATGCTCGTACAGCGTTAGTAATTATTGGAGCGGCAGCATTCTTAGCACTAGCTCTCAATGGGCCAGTCAGTTGGTTGGCTAATAAGCTACCCAACCGCAGCCGAACCCTCAGTACAGCTATCGCTTTTATCGTTATTGTAGCAATACTAGCGGCAATTCTGTTTTTGGCAGTGCCGCCAATAGTTCAGCAAACAATTAGCTTTTTACAAACTCTGCCCGATACGATACGAACTATGTCGGCGCAATGGAAGGGCTTTGGTGCTATAGTATCGCGTTATCATCTAGAATCGCAGATTGATCAAATGGCTGTTTCAATACAAGGAAATGCAACGTCGTGGCTGGCAAACTTTGGACAGAACTTTCTCAGCGGCGTCGGAACAACAATGTCGCTAATCACCGAGGCCTCGCT
This sequence comes from uncultured Candidatus Saccharibacteria bacterium, assembly GCA_963531145.1. Lineage (GTDB taxonomy): Bacteria > Patescibacteriota > Saccharimonadia > Saccharimonadales > Saccharimonadaceae > Saccharimonas. Next base: position 56,873 of record CAUSEX010000001.1, on the reverse strand, counting down.
AGCGCTAGTTCTAACATTCCTAATGCTAGTCGAAGGACCGCGCTGGTCACAATACTTCTGGGGATTATATAGCAACGACAAGCGAATGCAGCACCATCGGATCATCTTCCGGCGAATGAATGCAGTAATCTCTGGATATGTAAGCGGACAATTGATCGTTTCGGGTTTAGATGGTGCTTTTGCCGGCTTGACAGTATTTATCTTGAGCCAAGTTTTTCCAGCAGTACCAGCAAACATTGCTTTGCCAACGATTGCTATCATGTTTATCTTGTCGCTGATCCCAATGTTCGGCGCAGGAATTGGCGGCATTATCGTTTTTGCATTACTGGCAATTAATAGTATGCCAGCAGCGATAGCTTTTGGTATTTACTTCATCATTTATCAGCAGGTTGAGAATAATGTAATTTCGCCAACCATTCAATCCAAGCGTATTGAACTTTCGCCGCTAATGGTTTTGATGGCGGTAACTATAGGACTGTACATGTTCGGTATGGTTGGCGGTATTATCTCGATACCGATAGCTGGCTGTGCCAAAGTGCTTGCAACTGAATATATCAAGGTCGAACGCCGCGAAGAACCAGCTACCAAACCAACAAAGCTTGCTCGCCTGCTCAAGCGTGTTCGCCGCGAAAAAAGTAAACCAGAGGCAGCTAAATCAGAAGCTGAAGCCTAGTAAAGGATTGGCCTGGCCAGCTCACGCCATTCAAAAAGAATCTTTTAAACACTTGAAGTCTACTCTGGTTTTTCGTCAGCATACGCCCATAAAGTATCATGTGCAGTATCTTTGACAACTACACCGTATTCATTGAGCAGCTCATCGCGTAATTCATCGGAATTTACCCAATTCTTGTTATCGCGAGCACGGCGGCGTTCTACCAATAGCCGCTTACATTCATCATCAATATCGGGAGTTGAGTCCAACAGCTCAAGCCCCAATGCCGCATCAACAAACTCCAAAAATTCGATTAATCCAGCTCGATAGATTTTCTGCGGCGGTTTTTTGTCGAGTTCGGTTAGAGCTTTATCGACAATAGCTAGTGCCCGTGGCGTTTCTAAGTTATCGTTTAACGCTTCTTTGACAGCGCCGATAGCCGCGCTGGGCGAGAAATCATGTCGTAGATCGTTGTTCTCGGTATCGCTATGTAAGCGATCGTGAACTTGGTGTCGCAAGCAAGCCACGTCGCGCCAATGCTGCAGCCGGTTGTGCGCTGCCTGCAAATTCTCGAATGAAAAATTACCTTCATTAGAATAATGTCCCTGCAAAATAAACATTCGCAAATCCATCGCTGAGAAACCATGCCGCTTTAGATCACCAAGCGTGTAGCCATTACCGAGGGATTTGCTGATTTTGCCGCCATTAATCTTCAGGTGGTTGCAGTGCAGCCAAAAGTTCGCAAACCTTTGGCCAGTTGCCGCTTCGCTCTGGGCGATTTCGTTAGTGTGATGCACCGGGATGTGATCAATTCCGCCAGTATGAATATCGATTGTCTTGCCGAGCAAGCTCATGGCGATAGCCGAGCATTCCAAGTGCCAACCAGGAAAGCCCATGACTGGCTTGTTATCTTCTGGTGGCGTATCTAGCAAATCAGCAGGCGTCTCCCACTCCATATCGCGCACTTTGCCTTTCTCGGTAAATTTCCAGAGCGCGAAATCCCACGGTTGACGCTTCTCACTGTTAGCATCGACGCGAGCGCCAGCTTTTTGGGCGCTCAAATCAAGCTGCGCAAAGTCGGCGTAACGCGGAAAAGTACTAGTATCAAAATAAATACCGTCACTGGTTTGATAGGTGCAGCCGCGCTGTTTAAGAGCCCGCAGCAAAGAAATCTGCTGCGAGATGTAATCAGTCGCCTTGGCTATATGCGTCGGCGGAATAAGATTGAGCGCTTTCATGCCGTCAAGAAAATGTTGCGTGTAGTATTCAGCGATTTCCCAAGCAGTTTTTCCATCGCGGCGAGCGCCCTTTTCAAGCTTATCCTCGCCTTCGTCTGCATCACTGACCAAATGCCCAACATCGGTTATATTCATCACGCGATCAACCGTATAGCCGTCAATTTGCAATGTCCGAACTAGCGTGTCCCAATAGACGTAGGCTGCCCAATTACCGACGTGTAAATCATCGTAGACAGTCGGTCCGCAAGTATATAAAGTCACTCTATCAGACGATAGCGGAGTAAAATCATCAAACCGACGCGTCAGAGTGTTGCGGAATCGTATCATTAATTATATTTTACGTCAAAAATGAGTATTTTTGAAGAGCGCTATTTATTCTAACCATTGCTTAAGTACTACCGCCTGGTTAAACTCCGCATCCTTAGCGCTATACAATAGCGTAACGATTGGATGATTAGTCCAGTCATTTCTCGCCTTGATAGCGGCAGGATTTTCGTCTAACTCTTTTGTATAACGTTCTGAAAATTCTGTAAATTTTTCTGGGTCATGATTAAACCATTGGCGCAGCTCATTGGTTGGCGCGATTTCTTTAGCCCACTCGTCTAGCGCTGCTCGCTCTTTACTGATACCGCGCGGCCATAATCGGTCAACTAGCACGCGGTAGCCATCGTCCGATTCTGGCGATTCGTAAATTCGTTTAATTTTATAAACTGTCATGACAGCACCTCCTTAACTATAGTTTGTAGAACTGGAATAACGTCCGATTCAAACCAGGGATTACGTTTGCGCCAGCCAATATTGAGCGGCGATGGATGAACCAATGGAAAATAATCTGGCAAATACATATTAAAGTCCGCCACAGTTGCTGTCAAATTCTGATTGGCGCGGCGATCAAGATAATATTTTTGCGCATACGAACCAACCAAAATCGTCAATCGCACATTCGGCATCTGCGCCAGCAAACGCGGATGCCATTTTCTGGCAAAATCCAAACGTGGCGGCAAATCACCGTGCACTCCCCTGCCTGGATAATAAAAATCTATCGGCATCAACGCAAAGAGATCGGGATTGTAAAACTGCTCGTCCGTTACGTTCAGCCATCGCCGAAGTAAGCGACCGCTAGCATCATTCCACGGCTTTAGCGTCTGCTGAGCAATTCGACCTGGTGCCTGCCCGACCAGTACAATTCGCGAACTTGACGAAGCAGAATACACAGGCGACCAACCTCTATTGGCAAAATCAGCATTCATTGGATCGGTTGCGATTTGGTCGTATAAAAGCGGTTTAGTATGTGACTTCATATATTATTAATAATAATCTTATCACATCCACTTCGTCAGCTTTAGCCTAATCTCTTTTCTCTACCAACCAAGCAATTCAGTAAAACGCTTCTGCATACTGACATATTCGCCTAATTCAATGCTCGTCACTGGTATGTCGATACCGTATGAAAGCAATAATTCTCGCATTTCGTCCTGCTTATCGCGAGGAACTTCTATGTGTGAAATATTTGCAACGCCTATTCGTTTATCAGCGCGTACTTCGTAATGACTCATTGGTTTTTCTAGTTTTAATTGCGAATCAAGACTCCTAACACCAATTAAAATTGGATAATTACCCGAAATATCACTACCCAGACAGAAGACATCCCACACATCGCGTGCCTGCTTATTCACTTTCTTTCCCCAAGTATTATCGCCATTTTCATCATGCGACAATGTACGCCAAGCTTTCCAACGGCGCAACATTTTGACCCCATTGACCGTAAATAGCCGCGCATAAAACAAGCTGTAGTAATACGATGTCCAAGTCAGAGCGTCGCCATAGCGATTTTTCTCTTTCCAGCCAAGACCATGCATGTCAGCGTATGATCGCGCCACCATTCGACTCCGGCATAATGAAATCGAATGTACGATATGCCGATCACTGCCGCCAAAAACTGCATACACATCGCGGGATGGCTTGAGGCCAGCAATATCGCAAAAACTTTTCATTACATCAACGATACCGTCCTTACCGTGCTGCCAACGACCAGTACCATGCCAAAGTTGAGTATCTTTCGTTAGTTTTTGATATTCTCTTATCTCAGAATTATCAAATGAAAGTGAATCATTTACATTAATTATTCTCCTTTTAGCGATGGTATCTAAAGCCTTTTCAAAACGAAGCAACTTACTTTTGTAAATAATTAACATTAGGGTATGGTGCGGTAAATATCTTAGCGATCTTCGCACGAAAAGCTTTTGATAATTACTCCGTGATGACATATTAATTAATAGTTTCTCTAGCTTTTTCCAACGCATCAATTAGCGTCTGTTTTGGTTTCATACCGATCAGCTCAGCAACCTCCTCGCCAGCAGCAAAAATCTTCATATTTGGGATGCCCTGCACGCGGTAGTGTATAGCCAGTTCTTTGTTGTCATTACTAGCATCAGTGTCAATTTTGACGACATCAAAATCTGTCTCGTCAGCGATCTGCTGCAATATTGGTGCCATCGCTCGACACGGCGGACACCATGGCGCCCAAAAATCAACCAAGACCGGACGCTTGCTTTTTAGTACTTTTTCTTCAAACTCTTGTTTAGTTGTAATACTAATTAATGCCATAATTCCTCCTTCTATTTTTACATTGTTGACATACTCCAGTAATGACTAAAGGACCGTCGAAACAGCAGCCGTCAAGCTGGCGCTCGATCTGGCAACGCACTGAATCAGGAACTTTGATATCCTGTAAACTATCGCACTCGCTGCATATAAAATGATCGTGTGATTCCGGTGAAAAGTCGTACCGCAAACAGCCCTGCCTTGACGCGGGTGCCAGTCCAATAACGCCATCACTCTGCAGACGTTGCGTAATACGATGTACCGTAGTATCGCTAACATTTGAATACGACTCTCGCAACCGGCTAGCAATCTCGGCATTAGTAGCATGCTGCAACTGGCATAAAATCGATAGTATAATATCAGTATATTTCGTAATTCGTCGGCTAACTATTTGTTCCATATTTTTATTGTAAATCATTTACAATAAAAATACAATGCTTTTTTACAAAACTTATCATGCTACACTTCTTGGTCATGATTTTCAACAATTAAATTACTGATCAGACCAGGCTATTTTCGCCCACCACCTAAATTAATTTTACTAGCGAGAGCTCTACTAAACTTCAAGCTACAAAATCGCGTCAAAAAAACCAAAAGTTTATTCGGCCAACCAACTACATACACTGCTTTGTTATTCATGATAGCGCGATAGCTTTTCGCGGCAACTACTTCAGGCGTATAGACCCTGAGCTTAGTGAACATAGCCGAGCTCATCATTTGAGCGTTTTTCTCAAAATTAGTTGCTACCGGACCTGGGCAAATCGCCGTCACCGACACGCCAGAACTTTTCATTTCTTCATGTAAGGCTTCAGAAAACGAGCGGACAAAAGCTTTCGACGCATAATACATCGCCATGTACGGCCCAGCTTGAAACGAGGCAATCGATGCAATATTAACAATCTTACCCTCACCGCGACGATCCATATCTTTACCAAATAGATACGATAACTGCATCACGGCCAGCATATTAACGCTAGCGAGCCCTTTCTGGCGCTGCCAATCGACATCAACATAGCGACCAAACAAACCAAACCCGGCATTGTTAATTAAGATATCTATATTAATGCCTTTATGTTTAATCTCGTCATAAACTTCTCGAGCGCTATTCTCAGCACTCAAATCTTTAACTATGTAGACCATTTCAACGCCAAACTGGCGCTCTAACTCCTGTTTTTGCTGCTGCAATAGAGCTTCGTTACGTGCAACAGCAACGATATTATAACCATTTTGCGCAAATAGACGAGCAAATTCTCTACCCAAGCCGCTCGTAGTGCCTGTTATTAAAACATACGAAACTGTTCGTTCTTGACTCATAACAAGATTATACCTTATAATTGGTTAATCTATGAACTCGAACCAAAAGAGTTCCTCTAAATCTCGCGTTTGAATTGCCTTATCAACAATCGAACTACTCACAATATAAATTGCACAAGAGAGGAGATGCTTTTGAAAAATAAAATTAACGATAAAGAAATTTTACGCCTATTCTGGCAAGTATCTGTACCCTACAGGCGTCGCAGGAATCTAGCGATATTTTTTACAATTACTACGATTGTTATTTCTATTTTTGTCGGTCCGCTTGTTATCGCAGAGCTGCTTAACATTATCCAGCACAACCAGCTGCAAACTGCTAACAATTTATGGACGCTAATTATCCTGTACGGTGTTAGCGAACTGTGTTCAACAGTGATTGGCTGGCGTTTGGTATTGTATCTCACTTGGACGTTCGAGACTGCATTGCAACGCGATTTATACTCGCGATGCTTCAACAAGTTAACTAATCAAACAATGTTTTTCCATGCTAATAAATTCGGCGGTTCGCTCGTCAGCCAAACCAACAAACTAAACGGCGCTGTTGAGCGCTTTTGGGATACAATTTTTTGGTCGATTTTGCCGTTAGTTATTTCCTTAGCTGGATCAATAATCATTTTATCGACATTAATTTGGCAGTATGCTTTATTCCTGTTTATCTTTTCAATTATTTTTAGTATTGCCGTCTATTTTGGCTCTAGGCCAATGGCCAAATTGAGCGAAAAAGAAGCTAAAGCCAGCAATAAAGTTAGCGGCCAATTAGCCGACATGGTTTCAAACATCCTGGCGGTTAAATCGTCTGGCGCTGAATCGCTAGAGCAAAAGCGCTTTTCAAAAACGGTCAGTTCATGGCGCAGCGCTAGCTTGGGCACGATGCGCGGTTTCCTGAAAGTCAGTACCGTTTATTCAACCATCAACACAATTATCAAAATTGGCGCAATTGCTTTTGCAGTATACGCCGCTCAGCACAATTTAATATCAGTAGCATCAGTTTACTTAATCATAACGTATACAGGCAGCGTAGCGCACGAGTTGTGGAACATGAATGGCATCATGCGCAGTTACAATCGTATTATTGGCGATGCTCACGAGATGGTAGAAATTCTTAAAACACCAACGACGCTAGTTGATCGCAGCGACAAAAAACTAAAAATTAAACGCGGCGGCATTGTTATGGACAACGTAACCTTTACGCACGACGAAGGCCAAGGCGATACCTTGTTTCACGATTTCTCGCTCAATATTCAGCCAGGTGAAAAAATCGGCTTAGTCGGATCAAGCGGGTCTGGCAAAACTACTCTCACCAAATTATTGTTACGGTTTTCTGATATTGACTCGGGCAAGATCACCATCGACTCGCAAGATATCGCCGAAGTTACGCAGGCGAGTTTGCGCAAGCAGATTGCTTACGTGCCGCAAGAACCGTTGCTATTTCACCGTTCGGTGCGTGAAAATATTGCTTACAGTCGTCCTGATGCAACTGATACAGAAATTGAAAAAGCTGCCAAGAAAGCTGGCGCTTATGATTTCATCGTCAAACTGCAAGACGGTTTTGACACGCTAGTCGGTGAACGCGGCGTCAAACTTTCGGGCGGACAGCGGCAGCGTATCGCCATTGCCAGAGCGATTTTGAAAGATGCGCCAATCCTAGTTCTTGACGAGGCAACGTCGGCATTAGACTCAGAATCAGAAGCGCTAATCCAAAAGTCGCTAGAAACGTTGATGAAAAACCGAACGTCAATTGTCATCGCCCACCGCTTATCGACCATCGCCAAGTTGGATCGTATCATCGTCCTGGAAAACGGACGCATTGTCGAAGACGGTTCGCACGATCAATTGCTCGCCAAAAAGCGCGGCGTTTATGCTAAGTTGTGGGCGCGGCAATCCGGCGGATTCATCGAGGAGTAATTTCTAGCATTTCCGACTATAGCAAAACACCGCCAAATCATGACGGTGTTTTTTTTGCTAGTCTAAGACCAAACTATTCCGACGCTTCAGTCTTTTCAGCTTCTCCCGTAACTTCGACTTGCTCGGCATCAGCAGACTCAGCTTCACCAGCCGCCGCATCGTTAGCAGCTGCTAGAGCGCTCGGCTCATAGACGTTTGCCACAACCAGATCTTTGACCGTAATGTCGTCGTCAGCCGTGCCTTCGCGGCCGTCGTCGTTCTCGACCAGCTCAACACATCCGGCAAAACAATATCGCCCACGGTCACCCGGTCGCCTTCTTTAACAAAACCATCCGTCGGCGCTTCCAATGCTTCTGGCAGATCCATCGGCAAAGCCTTGACCTTGATCTTCTCAAGCGCTTGTAGCACTACCAAGCCAGCACGCTCCGCCTCAGATTCTCCTGTACCGCTCAAACGAATCGGCACTTCGGCAATTACTGGCTCATCAGCACGGACTGCATGAAAAGAAATATGACGAAGAGCATTTGACCTAGTCGGATATGATTCAACATCCTTAATCATCGCTATACGCCGCTCGCTGCCTAGCAACTGGACGGGCGTATGCTTGCCAGCCAGCTTATAGACGCGCAGTACTTCGCCAGCTTCAGCCTGAATCGGCACCGCTTCCATGCCCGCACCGTAGACCACGCCTGGCGTAATGCCTTGGCGGCGCAACATTTTAACTTTTTTGCCAAGCACTTCGCGCTTAGCAATCTTCAGAGTAATTTTTTCTCCCATTTCTCTCTTCCTTTCGTTAGATACCTTTTCGGAGGTTTACTATTACTTCTCTATTATAACATGTTTATGATAATGATTCTAACCAAGCTGGTAATTCACGATATCCCCGATCCGTTTCGACAATAAATTTTTAGACCCAAACCTATTCCATTAGCTGGTGCTAGAGATTTGTGCTATAATCAGCTCTAGCATGGAAGCCTTTATTAATTTAATTATTCATCTTGGCGTGCCAATTATCTTATTGGTAGTTTTTGCTGAGTCAGGTTTATTAATCGGCTTCATATTTCCAGGCGACAGCTTGCTATTTACGGCAGCATATATGGTACAACAGCATATTTTGCCAATTGACATTCATCTATTCGCTATCCTGATATTTTTGGCAGCCGTGTTAGGTGATAGCGTTGGCTATAGTTTTGGGCATAAGGTCGGCCGCAAATTATTTGAAAAAGAAAATTCGCGTTTTTTCAAGAAAAAATATTTAGAGCAAACTGAAAAATTCTACGACAAGCACGGTTCAATTACTATCGTGTTGGCTCGTTTTGCGCCGATCGTCCGAACTTTTGCGCCAATCGTTGCTGGCGCCAGCAAAATGCATTACAGAACATTTTTGGTTTTTAACATTATCGGCGGATTCTTGTGGTCATCACTGTTTGTTTATCTAGGTTATTACGCCGGTGAATTACTTACCAAAGCAGGCGTTAACATCGAGGTTGCTGCTCTTATAATCGTATTCCTCTCTGTCTCGCCGATGATTATTCACGCGCTCAAGAAACCATCAAACCGCGCGGCTCTCAAAAAACAGCTCCAAGTTTTATTCTCAAAAACCAAGACGTCCAAACGGAAAAAATAACGCAAATCCGTACCAAATCTTTCGTCTGAGATTAGGTTTTTAGTCTTTGCAAAGATTATCGTTTATAACAGCTTCTGTAAGTATTTCCCAGTTTGACTTTCTGGATTGTTTGCGACGTCTTCTGGTGTGCCAGCAGCAACCACTCTGCCGCCGCCTTGTCCACCCTCTGGACCCATATCAATAATCCAGTCAGCGCATTTAATGACTTCCAGATTATGCTCAATGATTATCATACTGTTGCCACCATCAACTAATTTTTGTAAAATCTCGAGCAATTTGCGCACATCAGCAGTATGCAAGCCAGTCGTTGGCTCGTCGAGTATATAAAGTGTTTTACCAGTTGAACGACGCGATAGCTCTGCTGCCAATTTAATGCGCTGCGCCTCGCCGCCAGAGAACGTCGTCGCTGGTTGCCCAAGCTTAACATAGCCCAAACCAACTTCGTTAATTGTCTCGAGCTTGCGGGAGATTGCTGGAATATTAGTAAAGAACTCGCAGGCTTGCTCGACCGTCATTTCTAGGATATCGCTAATGGTTTTATCTTTATATTTAATCTCTAGCGCTTCGCGGTTGTAACGCTTTCCGTGGCATTCTGGACATTGTATATATACATCCGGTAAGAAATGCATTTCAATCTTTATCACACCGTCGCCTTGGCAATTCTCGCAGCGTCCGCCCTTGACATTGAAGCTAAAGCGCCCCGCTTTGTAACCGCGAATATTAGCCTCGGGGGTATTAGCAAACAGTTCGCGAATCTGTGTGAACACACCCGTATAAGTTGCTGGATTAGAGCGCGGCGTGCGGCCTATCGCCGACTGATCAATGACGATAGCTTTATCTAATTGCTTGACGCCGTCAATCCTATCATGATCGCCGGGCACAGTCTGCGCTCGATGCAGACGCGCCGTCAATTCGTTGGCTACAATGTCATTAACTAGTGTCGATTTGCCGCTACCGCTAACGCCAGTCACTAGTGTCATTACACCCAACGGAAACTCGACATCAATATTTTTGAGGTTATTCTCCTTAGCACCGCGAACGACAAGTTTGCGATCTTTCTCGACCGCACGACGTTTCTTAGGCACCGATATTTTCTCTGCTCCAGATAAATATCGTCCGGTAATACTGGCCGGATTCTGTGCCACCTCGGCTGGCGTGCCGGCAGCTACAATCTCGCCGCCATGCACGCCAGCACCTGGACCTACATCCACCAAAAAATCAGCTGCAGCGATTGTCTCTTCGTCATGTTCGACCACCAATACAGTATTGCCGAGGTCGCGCAAATGCTTGAGCGTTTTGATCAATCGATCATTGTCGCGCTGATGCAAGCCGATTGACGGCTCGTCTAACACATATAGCACCCCTTGCAGCCCAGAGCCAATCTGTGTCGCTAGACGAATCCGCTGTGCCTCGCCGCCACTCAGAGTGTTAGCAGCTCGCCCCAGTTCTAGATAATTCAACCCTACGTTATTCATAAATCCCAGACGAGCGTTAATCTCTTTAACCACTAGCTTGACAATCTTCATTTCGTTGTCGTCAAATTTAAGCTGACTAAAGACGTCTAAGGCATTCTCGACATCTAAATTACAAATATCCATAATTGACAAGCCGCTAACCGTCACTGCTAAGACTACCGGCTTGAGGCGAGCGCCTTTGCAGGCTGTGCATTTGCGTTCACGCATAAATCGCTCAATATCTTTGCGCATGAAGTCGCTATCAGTTTCGCGGTGACGACGCTCGAGATTTGGAATAATCCCTTCAAAGGTTGAATCATAGTGCCGGCCATTACCTAGCTCAACACGATATTTTTGCTCGCCTGTGCCATACATCAATAATTTCCGCACATCGTCGCTTAGCTCGCGCACTGGTACGTGTAGACTAAAACCATGTTTAGCCGCTACCGCTTCAAGCCGTTTCATATACCAAGCATCAACACTGAAACGATTAAACGGACGAATCGCACCTTCGGCAATCGTCAAATTTTTGTTAAAAACCAAGCTAGGATCAATCTCCATTCGTGTGCCCAGCCCCGTACATACCGGACAAGCACCTTGCGGCGCGTTAAAACTGAATAGCCGCGGCTCCAATTCAGGAATCTCCTCGCCCGGGTGATCCACACAAGCATAGCGCTGGCTATAAGTCAAAATTTCGCCACTATCTGCATCCAACACTTGGACTATGCCGCCAGCCAATTCTAACGATTGTTCGACTGATTGCGATACGCGCGAAATCATGTCTGGACGCATCACCAAGCGGTCTACGACCAATTCGATATCATGTTTAAAACTCTTTTGCAATTCTGGAAATTCGTCTAACGCATAAATTACACCGTCTACTCGCGCTCGAGCAAAGCCGCTGCGCATATACTGTTCAGGAATATGCTGAAACTCGCCTTTTTTCTGGTTAACAATCGGCGCCAGGATCATTAATTTTGCGCCTTCAGGCAATTTCATGATTTCATCAATAATTGATTGTGCTGTTCGTCGTTGTACCGGCTTGCCGCAGCGCTTACCATCTGGCAAAAGCGCCGGACAATGAGGTACGCCAACACGCGCGAACAACAAGCGTAAATAGTCGTAAATTTCTGTTACCGTGGCAACCGTTGAACGCGGATTACGACTGGTTGATTTTTGATCTATTGAAATTGCCGGGCTCAATCCATCAATTGAGTCAACATCTGGCTTGTCCATGATGCCCAAGAATTGCCGCGCATAACTGCTCAAGCTTTCAACATAGCGCCGTTGTCCTTCGGCATAGATAGTATCGAAAACCAGGCTTGATTTACCGCTACCGCTAAGTCCTGTTACCACCACAAACCTATCGCGTGGAATTTCCAAACTCACGTTTTTTAAGTTATTCTGGCGTGCACCGGTGATCTTGATACTATCTGACATGACTACTTATTTTAGCATTTTTCGGTAAAAAAATCCATTACCGCAAAACATCTGTGCACGTATTACACTTTAAATATCATCCAAATAAACTAAAACTGTATCGTGCTTATCGTTGCACATACTATAGTATATTTGCTATAGTATAGTCAAATGAGAGCATTAATTGAACTATTCGCTGTCCTCAGCATCAAGATTCGTGTTGTATTGGCGTGCCTTATCGGTGTACCTCTATTTTTGCTGCGCCACGACATTTACGATTCGCTAATGAATTTCGTACTAGTCGGCGCCATACCTGGCACGCACATATCAGTACCATACTGGGTTATGTTATTGCTATACGCAATGATAGTCATAAACATATTCACCTACATAGAAAATACTATTCAACGTCCTTTACCTCCAAAAGAATAGCGGCTGGCACGCGAAAGATCTAATCGCTAGCTGGTAATGTAGACTCAGCCCACAATTGCAATTCTTGTAAAATAAACTGCTGCTCGTCAGTTGCTGTCGGCGCTAACCGCTGCAGAGATACCATAAATTGCGGCAATTGTGCCTGCAAGTGCTGAGCTCGCCAGGCTTCCCATTGCGCCAAATCATCTTCGCTGAGTGAGCGCGGAAAATTACGTGCCTTGTAGTGTAGCAACAGCGGCGTTAACCGTTCGTCCTGAAACTCTGGATCAAAATCAGCCAGCTCGCGCTCGTCAGCATTGCGCACCGCTTCGACACGGATACGATCACGGTCGTTCAAAAAGCCATCATACAATTGCGCTTCTGGATCGGGCAGTTTTTTGAAGGCTGGCTTGTTTTCAAAAATAGTCCGTAATTTTTCGGCAAAGTCCGGGTGATTCAGTAAAATATTTTGATGTTTCTGCACTGTCTTTAGATCAAGCGAAATCTTCTGCCAGCCATCGCCTTGTTCTAACACACCCAGCGGCGCCACTGCCGGACAGCGATTGTACTGCAACTCTTTGACTGGCAATTTAACGAAATCTTCGGCCTGGCGCTCTTCCCACGAAGCAAAGATTTTCTTCGATAATTCTTCAGTACTCAGCTCAACAAACGGCGTCGGATCATAGCGCAGATCATAGACAACCACGCCGCCGTTTCGACTGGTCGTCAGCGGAAAGGCTACCGTGGTTTTGGCAAATTCTTTATCGTAGCGCCCGCTGGCATAGACAAACGGTTTCTTGTCATCTACATTAACCAGTTGCTGGACTACTTTTTTGTCACGCATTTTTAGTAAATAGTCATACAGCTGCGGCTGCTTTTGCTTAATCAATTTCGTCACGGCAATCAGCGCCGTCACGTCCGCCAAAGCATCGTGAGCGTTTTCATGTGCTATACCGTTGGCGCTGGTGATTAATTCCAAGCGGTTACTTGGCTCACCTTTGTCATCAAGCGGCCAATTGATTCCTTCCGGCCTAAGCGCCCGCGTCAATCGCACCACATCCAGCAAATCCCAACGTGAGCGACCGTCTTTCCAGCTCCACTCGTACGGATCATGAAAATTGCGCCACAACAAATGGCGGATAAATTCGTCGTCAAACCGAATGTTATTAAAGCCAACCGCAATGGTGTCTGGCGTGAAAATTTCCTCACTCAACATCCGGGCAAACTGTGCCTCGCTGTAGCCCTCCTCAACCGTTTTTTGCGGCGTGATGCCAGTCACCATCAGCGCATCGGGGCTCGGCAAAGTATCATCATTCAGCGCCACCAATAGATTATACGGCTCGCCAATCGGTTCGAGATTCATGTCCGTCCGCTGACCAGCAAACTGCATGATGCGGTCTTGCCACGGATTTAATCCGCTGGTTTCTAGGTCATAGAAGAAAAATGTTTGTGCCATACCTATAGTATAGCAAAGCTACGAGATGACACCCAAACCTACTGCTCAACCAGCGTAAACGGCATCGATTCGCCAATCTGCACCAAGCTATCACCAGTAGCACCTTGGCGCATTAGCTCGTGCGTGATACCATAACGACGCATGATATCGCGTAAACGATTGACGCTTTCAAACTGATCAAAGTTAGTGCGGCGAGCGAATTTTTCTATCTTGCCGCCAAACACACGGTAGATTTGCTTATCAGCATCGTATGAAACTTCCCAACTGCTCGAGATCGTCTCGTTGCCACTGAGCGTGATTGTCTCAAGTTTATCGTTATTCAAATCGTCAGCCTGCTTCTGCTCATTCTCGGCTGCGCGCGTTGCTACAACTTGCACCTGCAGAGCTCTCAGTACATCAATTACGCCTTTATGCGATACCGAAGAAATAGCGAAAACCTGCGTGTCCTCGCTGGCGACAGCTCTTAAGGCATCAATTTGCATTTGAACAATATCCCGATCTAGCCCTTCACATTTAGTCAGGGCTACTATCTCAGGACGTGACACTAGCTCGACACTATATTTTTTAAGTTCGCGACGGATCGCCAGGTAGCGCTCAGCTACGTCGTTACTATAAGCGTCCACCAGATGGAGCAGTACAGCAGTCCTCTCAATGTGCCGCAAAAAGGCATCCCCTAATCCTTTACCATCACTAGCCCCTTCAATCAACCCTGGAATATCAGCGATTAAAAGCGAGCTGTCATCGACATCAGCTACACCGAGATTCGGCGTCCACGTAGTAAATTCATAATCTGCAATTTCAGGACGAGCATTTGACACTACACTCAAAAAAGTTGACTTACCAGCATTAGGAAAACCCACCAAACCGACATCAGCCAATAATTTCAATTCTAGTTCTGCCTCGAACGATTCGCCAAGTTCACCCAACTCTGCCATACGCGGCGTTTGACGAACGCTCGACTTAAAGTGAGCATTGCCGAAACCGCCATCGCCACCCTTAGCAATAACAGTTTCTTGGTTTGGTTTAGATAAATCGGCGATGATTTTACCATCACGCTTGACTATGGTACCAACTGGCACTTTAATAACTAAGTCCTTGCCAGCGCGGCCTGCCATTTTTTTCTTGGCGCCCGAGACACCATTTTCAGCCTTTAGCTCGGGTTTGTAACGAAAGTTTAATAGCGTATTAAGCTGTTCCGTCGCCAAAAACACAACATTACCGCCGCGACCACCATCGCCGCCATCCGGACCGCCTTTATCAACGTAAATCTCGTGGCGAAAACTGACCGCGCCGTCGCCGCCGCGGCCCGCCTGGACTGAAACTTTAGCTATATCAACAAACATACAGACACATTATACCAAAAATACCTCCGATTTGACATAGGTGTTAATTAGTTTTGTAAAATACTTAGTGAATATACCTATAGTAACCGCTAGTGGCCTCGCCCCAGGAAATCTGGCCATGACCAACGCGATTGAAGCCGCCGCCAAAGCGATAACCGTTCATCTCGCTAATTGTGATTGATACGCCCGGATTAACGCTCTCGACAATCGCCACATGGCCGTATCCGCCGCCGTTTTGCATTATTGCGCCAGGCGCCGGCGTACCATTAACTGCCAATCCAGCCGCTGCTGCCGCATAAGCCCAAGTACTAGCATTACCCCAGAAGCTACCAACTGGGCGTCCTAGCTGCATTCGGCGTTCGTAAGCATACCAAGTACAGTTCCCCCATGCATATTTGTTACCGGCAGAGATAACCCCATTGTAATTGCTTCCGTAACCGCCCAGGCCCGACCCATACCCATAAGCGCTGCGCCGATTACTAGCCGCAGCACGAGGAGCCACATATCCTGGACGTTCATTTTCTGGCAAAGCACCGCCAGGAACAATAATATTCCTACCTTCAGTTAGCGAGCCAGCGAGTTCCAGGTCATTATACGACACCACATCGGCCTTATTACCGCCATACTTGGCAACAATACTATCAACAGAGTCACCCGCCTTAACGGTATGCTGAACACCATCAACTGGCAGAATTGTTAAAGTAGTATTTGGCTCCAGCGCATCAGACGATAGATTATTAGCCCAAGCTATAGTCTCTTTCTTGAGTCCATATTTGCTGGCTACTGCATCAACTGTATCGCCAGCCTTGGTGGTATAAGTAGTAGCCGCCCGCGAATTAGCTGTCGGCTGGACAATCTGCGGCTTACTAATCGCATTACTGGAGGTCTGCGACATTACCGTTTCAATAGTCAGCGTCTGAGAAAGTGTCGCCACGTTAGCGCTAACTGGCATGCTGGTAGTGTCTGCTAGCGACGAAGCTATGTTCGTAGCGACAACCGGGTCTACCGTACTAGCGGAAGTTGCAGCTGCTACAGTATTTTTAGTGCTTGAGGTAGAGGCATTAGCCAGCGGCGTATTATTACTACCTTCCTGAACGCCGACTGGACGTTGTCCGATAGCAATTAGCGTTGCTATGAATAGAAAAACGCCGACATACGATACTACGGAAGTCCAAGAAACACCACCGCGCCTTTTAGTTTTGCTAGAATGAGCCTTTGCGCTCGGTACAAAATTAGTTTTAACTCGATTTGGTTGCGTACTAATAATGGTTCTCCTAGAAAATCATATTATGAGCACGATAGAGCTGGCAATAATTCATAATTGTTCCTGCAAGTCCTCGTGTATACTCTATATTATAGCAAATCACTAGCGTTAATGTCAATACTTTATACGATACTACACAACTTCTGGCAGTATTTGTCAATATTGTTTTTATGTTCCTCATCAGTTTTGGCAAAATATATTAAACCGTCATCGCCAGCTATGAAGAACAAGTTATCGCCAGGCGCCGGATCAGCGACCGCTTTAAGCGATAGTTCGCCAGGTGTCGCAATTGGCGTCGGCGGCAAACCAGTATGCTTGCGAGTATTATACGGAGAATCAATATCCACCTTAGGCTTAACACCAGCTTTGTCTGCAGCATAGATAAAGGTTACATCAGAACCAAGCTGCATGTTTTTCTTGTAGCGAGCTATAAACACCTGCGCAATACCCCGCTGGTATTGATAACAGCGATTTTTGCGCTCGACGGTCGGCTTATCTTCGCAGCCCAATTCCCGCTCAACAATCGAAGCCATAGTCAACCCTTGATAAAGCGTCAAACCTTGCGCCTTAAACTTATTAACTAAGTCATTTTTCTGCACAACCTTGTACATGTGATCAAACACTGTCTGTAAAACATCTTTGGCTGTGGCATCACCCGTAAATTGATACGTCTCCCCAAAAACGTAGCCCTCCAAAGACGACCCGCTTGGACGATCAGCAAACAGAGGACTATCGTATTTCGCTTTGAAAGCATTTGAAATCTCATCATCAGAGTAGCCTGCTTGGCGCAAGATATAACGGACGCTCGTTTTATCAACACCATCAGACGACTGCGAAGCCTTATACTTAGAACTCTCTAACGTACCGCCAGGATAGAAAGTAATAGTTTTGAAGTCATGACAACCATTATTCATACGGCTAACAATATCAGCGACCGACTCAGACGGAGCAATCATACAAGTACCAGCTTTGATACTATTCTTATTATTAAGGCGCACATAGACTTCAAAAGCTAATCGGTTGCGAATAAGATTTTTGCTGGCCAGCGTATTGGCAACTGTTGAGACCGAGGAGCCGTCTTCAATAGCAACCGACACCTTATTGCTATCGCTAGAGACTGGTCTTAGCTGCATCTCATACCACTTAAATAGTGCCGCAAAAACCACTATCAAAAACACCATGACTGTTATCAAAATAATCATCCATCGCCGAAGACAACGTTTCTTCTTTGATACCTTCTGACTCGCAGCGTCATGGTCGGGATTAAGCGAAATATTAGCCTTTTGCCCCATTGGCTGATTTGGGTCAATAGCACGAGGCGCAGGACGCGGAGCCGCGCCAAGCGGCGGTACTTGCCGATTATTATTCGGCTGATAATTAAATTGTTGGCCATTCTGCCGTTTGAAACCATCCATTATTGAGTCTCCAAATAATCTTGTAAAATAATGCTAGCTGCCATAGAATCAATCTCGCCCTTACTATACGGACGTTTTTGCGATGCTAAGATATTTTCTGCTTTGACGCTCGTCAACGATTCGTCCTGGAACACAACGTCAGATTCAATTTGGCCAAGACTATCAACGAAGTTTTCAACATACTGAGTCTGTGCGGTCGGCTCACCTCGTTGATTGCGCGGATAACCCACTACCAAAACATCTATTGATTCGTCAATCAGCATCTCGCGGATAATATCGAGTTCCTTGCCGTCGACATCAATCCAGTCGCCTGGTACAGCAATCTTAACATCGCTGCTTGCCGATGCCACGCCAATTCGCCGCTCGCCGACGTCAAGCGCCAAATACTGCTTAGCCATCTATCTGAAACTTTACGCTTATCTTCTTGGTGTCATCTGGAACTCTATAAACCCAAAATGGCGAAAGGTTCACATCTACTGATTTTATGCCTTCAACTGTCTTGACGCGCTCTTGAACCTCGCCGACCGATTGGCCTTTGACGTACTCCTTGATGGCGTCTTCGTCAATTTTCGGACCAACTTTACCGTTCGCCGAGACTGTCGCATTAATCGTATCGCCCGAAATAGCTATGTTAGTCAGAGAAACTGTTTTACTGCCGGTATCATAAATTTTCTGGTTTGACTTGCCGTCAATGCGTTGCTGGCAGTAAGCTTTGAGAAACGTATCAAACTCGCTGCGAGCAATACCAGAAAGCGAGAACTTCATTGTACCAGTAATTGCCGCTTGGCCGTCGTTAGCCTCGCTATCAACAGCAGGCTTATTAATCCCAGCAATGTTCGCCGCAAATGACTCATTGATAATTGTGTAATCCTTGCCAAACTCAGTTTGCAAAGCAGCTTTGTTTTGGTTCTTATCGTCCTCGGTGACGAGTTCGCGCATTGCTTTATTGATATCGCTTTGTTGAACGACGGTAATGGTTTTGTCAGTGCCCCCCGTCGTCGAGTCGCTAATACTTGCTGAAATACCGCTAGGCGCCCCCTTGACTGTACCGCTAGCGCCATTATAGCTGGCGCCGCTGCGTGCGGCAGTAATTTTCACCTTGGCATTACGATAATTACTAAGCGAGATTTTAACGCCTTCATTGGTAACATACTCGGCGCCAGAATCTGTCGTCAAAGTTGTTCCTGCTGGGATTTCTGTACCAAGATTGTCAATATCGCGCGTCGAAAAGCTTACTATACCAGTCGCTTTTTCGCCGACATCCTTCTTGCCGGTAGCTGTAAATGTTTTAGAAATTGCTTTTTCTCTAGTTTTGGTTGTCAGCTTGACAGTACCATCTTGCAAACTAGTATTAACCGCAACGCTTGATTTGATATGAGTGTTAACAGCTACACTACTAGTTTGCGCAGAAATGACAATCTGTGCTCGCGGCGCAAACACAAACGCCCACACCAAACCAGCAATCAACAAAATAACAGCCGCACCGATAATGAAGAACTTCTTACGAAAAGTATTAAAATCGGGGATTTTCGGACTTCTTTTTGACTTGCTATCCGCCTGGTCAGCAGATTTCTTATCGCCGCCATCCTTACCCTTAGAAGACGGCAGCTCATCCTCTCCTTCATCTTCAATTTTGCTAAGCTCATCATTAAGAGACGACTGCTCTTTCTTATCGCCAGGAGCTAGCGTGTTAGGCTTAGTGCCACCGTTCAACGTTTCCGATCCATCAATCACGTCATCGTCACTGTTGACTTCAAGAGCCGGAATCTCAGCTAACTCTGGACGACTCTGCAAATTTTTAGCCACCGGAATACCCGCGCTGCCCGCAAGCGTCGACAAAGCATCATTATTAGTAATAATTACCAGTTTTTTATCGACCCGCTCAGCCGCGCGATGCACCAATTTAAGGTTTACTGCACTCTGAATCGCCCCGATTCGCTTTGGCGGCACCAAAGCAACGATATTCGAATTAGCGGCTTTTATCTTGCCAATAATTGAAGTAACATCGTCTTCTACATCTATATAAATGACATCTTTTTGCATATTATTTCTCTATTAAATTCGCAAAATCCTATTAATTTTACTGCGAACCGACTGAGTGTCGCCTGCTCCTATTATTGTATCATAACCAACACGCAGCAGACCCATCGCCGTAATGAAAGTGTGATCATTGACTTCACCGGTTTTATCCGTAATACCAACAACTTGATCGGGACGAATGCGCTGTACTGTCGGACGCTTAGTAAATGGCAACTCGCTGTACCAATCACGCTTTTCGAGAGCCGCAACTAATTGAGACAAGCTAGCACCGCCACCGCACAACAAAATACGCGGCGGCAGCTGATCGACTGCGTCAAACTCGCTCAATGCTAACTCTACGCCAGCCAACCAAACCTCGAGAGTTTTATCAACGGCAACTGCCACATCTTTTTTGACGGTAGCTTTAATTTTACTGTCCTCGATATTTACTTTGAGTTTTTCTGCTTGATCGTACGGAATTGACAACTCATCAGCGATAGTTTTAGTAAAACTGCGGCCACCGATGCCAAACATCTTGGTGCCCTCAACACCGCCGTCGTTGACCACCGCGATATCAGTCGTGCCGCCACCTACATCCGCTAGAATTGCCGTAAAAGCACTACTGCTATCAGCGCCAAGTACGCTACGGCTAACCGCAAACGGCTCAGCAGCGACCGCTAACAACTCCAAATCAAGCTCTTGCGCCACTCTCTCTAACGCGCCAATATGCACCATCGGCGCAAACGCTGTATAAATTTGCACTGCTACATCCTTACCCTGAAAACCAATCGGATTCGACACTTTATAACCGTCAATATGAATACTAACCAGCGCTGAGTTGACCAGCTTGACCTCAACCTCGTCATTGCCCGTCTCTAAGGCGATCTGTTTTTGCGCCCGTTTAGCAGCGCGGTCTTGGACCTTCTCGATAATAAATTCAACTTCTTGCTCGTCAAGCGGACGGTCAGGCTGCGGACGACGATAACGAATCGTGCTAGTTGTACCCTTTACCAATTCGCCAGCTATACCGATAACAGCATGCTTGGCCTGCAAGCCAGCTTCGTCTTCAGCCTGAGTCAGAGCGTCCTCGCAGTGTTGCACTACACCAGCAATATCAGCAATCGCGCCCGAATGCATATCTGAAAATTCTTGATGAGCACGTCCAACGCCAAGAATCTCAATATCGTCGCCGTTAACGCGAGCTAACAGCGCCTTAACGTTTTCGGTACCGATATCGAGCGCAACGATATAATCATCTTTATCTGCAGAGTCATTCGACCGATCTCCTATTTTGTCAGCAATCTTACTACGCAATTTATCTAGCATAAGTATATTTCATTATACAACACCACATTCATTGACGACCAGTCTTGACATATTATAGTAGTTATGCTACAATATACAGTATGGACCGATCACCAAGAGTATCAGCATCAGAGCCTCAACCACAAAATACCGGAGACCGTATATTAGATGCGCTATATTCGTTAGACGCTACAGAGCCAACAATACAGAGTACAGAAGTCATCAGCCAGCCGTTTGGTACCTACGAAGATGGAGCCCTAACAATGCGCCTTGTTCAAATGGGCGATGTGGCTGCTACCGGTACCAGATTGTCTTTTGTGGCTGGTGCTGATAGTTCAGAAAAAGATTCTCTCAGGCTCAGACTGTCTTCTCGTGGAGAATGGGTAACACCCGGTAGAAACATAAAAGTACCTAGCCATCTAGTAGCGACAAGATTAGACATGATTTGGCCTATATCAGCCGATAATTCCTATATACGTGAATTGTCAGATTCCGCAGAAACTACGCCAAGCGACATAGTAAACGCTCTATCCCGTGTAGCTATAAATAGCAATCAATATCGCACAGACAAGACATTTTCGTATATTGAACCCTTAGTCCGTGATATCGAAGATTCTTCAGTACCAGAAGAAGCATTAATACGCGCTGGCTCTACCAACATCAGCGGCGTTGAGGCAGATTTGGTAGGAACTTATCTAAATAGCAATGCAGAGGAAGCTTTATCGAGCGTACTAGCAAGAGGCAAACTTGAATTACAGATTCCTTATGAATACGATGGTATTGACACAAAAATTCATTACAAAATACTTGTTAACAGCACAGGCGATACAGATTTTTTATGCTACTTCTTTGATCCGTATACAGGAAAAAGAAAAACTTTGCAACCTAAAAACCTAGGTCTGTTAAGTGACGAAGTGGAGTCCACACTAGAATCAATAGTTAATGAGAGTCTTGCTACACAAGGATAGCTTTAATCCGGCGAATTCCCGCCGAGCTAGATTCCTCCTTGGTGATTTTGAAGCGCTTACCGCCTTCAGCCAGGATACCCGTGTGTTCAACGTGCGGGCCGCCGCAAACTTCAAAACTAACGATATTGTCGCCTTCGCCGATGGAATAGACTTTTACTTTATCACCGTAGCGTTCGCCAAAAGCGCCGATTGCACCCATTTTTAGCGCCTCGTCAGTCGGATAAACGGCAAAGCTGACTGGCAAATCAGCGTCAATCCAGGCATTAACTTGATCCTCCACCGCCTGTTTTTCCTCTAGTGTCAATTTATCGTGGTTGAAATCAAAACGCAGGCGCTCAGACGTGATATTGCTGCCATGCTGCTGCAAATCCGGCGCCTTCAGAACTTTGCGCAGTGCCGCCCCCAGCAAGTGCGTCGCCGTATGATATTTCAAATGAATCGGATCGTGACCTTCCAAACCGCCGCTAAATTGCCCTTTGCGCGCCGTCTTGGAGCGTTGGCGCTGCTCTGCCATTCGCGCATCAAATTCGGTGCGCCAATTATCAGAAAGTTTGATGCCTTGTTTATAGGCTTCCTCGGTACTCAGCTCTACCGGAAAACCAAACGTATCATACAGCATAAACAACTCTTCGCCAGTCAAGCCGTCGTCGATATAATGTCGCATCTGCTTTAAGCCTTTACGCAGCGTCTGGCGGAAGGCTTTTTCTTCCTTGACCAGCACAGCGATGATATTCTCGCGGTTTTCCTTAACTTCTGGGAAATCCGCTTCATATAAGTCAGCAATTACCGGTACGACCTCCTCGAGGAAATTCTGCTCAATACCCAGGTCAAAACTATAGCGAATCGCCCGGCGTAATAAGCGGCGCATCACGTAGCCCTGCTCCTTATTGCTCGGCACACATCCGTCAACCGCCAAAAATACCGCTGCCCGAAGGTGATCAGCGATCACTCGCATCGATGCGGTGTGCGTAGCGTATTCCTTGCCGCTTAAACTTTCCAACTTTCTAATAATTGGCTGTAGTAGGCTGATCTTAAAAACGTCAGGACTGTCAATTGCTGCCGCGGCAATCCGCTCCAAGCCGCCGCCGAAATCAACATTCTTGCGTTTCAGCGGTTCAAAGCTACCATCGTCCAGCCGGCGATATTGCATGAACACTTGATTGCCAATCTCCATAAACCGGCCGCTATCGCTAGCTGGATGCGCTTGCCCAAAGCTGGCATCATGATGCTGCTCGCCAAAATCATAAAACACCTCGCTATCTGGCCCGCACGGATCGCCGATCGGCGTACTGTCAATACCGCCGCCGCGGCTCCACCAGTTCTCTTTATCGTTGTAGAAGAAAATCCGGCCGCCCTGCATACCCAGCTTATCGCCATTTTCAGCGCTATCCAGCTCGACAATTTTAGCTTCAATGCCTTTTTTAGCAAAAACTTCTTGCCAAATTTGCGCTGCTTCATCGTCGCGCGGAATGTTATTTTTATCATCGCCGATAAAACAGCTAACGTAGATTTTGTGCGGATCTAGCCCAACTATTTCTGTCAAAAAATCGAAAAACCACTCAATCTGCTGGCGTTTGAAATATTCGCCCATACTCCAATTGCCCAGCATCTCAAAGAACGTCGTATGGCGATTATCGCCAACATCCTCGATATCCTGCGCCCGCAAACACGTCTGGCTATCAGCTAATCTCGTACCCTGCGGATGATCCTGGCCCAGCAAATACGGCAGTAGCGGCTGCATGCCCGAGCCGGTAAATAACGTCGTCGGGTCATTGTGTAATATAAGCGGCGCCCGCTCAATAATAGCGTGGCCGTTCCTTTGGCAAAATTCGAGATATTTCTGGCGGATTTCTTGTGTGTTCATAGAGGTAATTATAGCACGAAAACCACCTGATTAGCGACCAACAGCCCGCCATCTCTACGACAAACTAAAGGCCTAAAGGACACAGCTCTTAATATATGTCATAATCTCAGCAAAATTAGCAAAATCATGATGATAGTCTTGTACTTTATCAAATTCTACAAACTCCCTGGCCGACGATTCGTGCGAAGCTACAAAATCATCTATTCGTTTTACATCAGCCAGAAAAAGCAGCTGATATGCCCTATCAGGGCATCTATAGTTATATTTAGAATGAAATAGCTTTTCAATATGCCAAGCACCAATCAATTTTAGAGAATTTAGTTCAACGGATGTTTCCTCATACACCTCGTGCCGCGCACAATCTTCTGGCGTTTCTCCTAATTCCATACGACCACCTGGCAAACCCCAGCCACGCAGTGGCTTGGCCAGAAGTATTTTATTTTCATGAACTGCACAAACCATACACGATGTCACAAGCGAAAAGTCAGGAATAGTTTCACACGGATAAAATTGAGACTTTGTTGATCTGTCTTTATCCCAAAAAACAACTGGAAAGCTATTATCAATTTTCATTTAATATAAATACCTTCGCATATTTTATCAGAACATTTGGCATTCCTTATATATCCGACATTACTCCGCCACCCAAGCACTCTTCACCGCGATAGATCACTGCCGACTGTCCAGGCGCCACGGCTCGTTCGGCAGACTCTAGATGTAGCGTGTCGGCACTATATATAGCGTTAATAACTGCCCCGCGGCGGCGTACTCGGACCTGTATTCGCACACCTTCAGTCAAAGGTTGATTGATCCAGTGAATATCTGTCAGCTTAATCTCAGTTCGCCACATGTGTTCGTCGTTGATATTACGGCTAACGTAAACTTCATTCTTATCCATATTTTTGCCAACCACATAATACGGCAACCCGCCGCCAACATCCAGACCATGTCTTTGACCAAGCGTATAAAAAATTGCGCCGTCATGCCGGCCAAGCACCCGGCCCGATTCTTTGTCAATAATATCGCCCGGACGCGTCGTAATATACTGGCTAAGAAATTCGCGCATACCGACATTGCCAACGAAGCACACACCCATAGATTCTTTTTTGCGAGCTGTCCATAGGCCGCGATCTTTAGCAATTTGACGCACTTCAGGTTTGGTCAGATTTCCTAATGGGAACATGGTTTTCGCTAATGCTTCAGACGTCACGCGATATAAAAAATAAGTTTGATCTTTGTTGTCGTCGCGAGCACGAAGCAAGCGTGCAGTATCTGCTAAACGTTCAACCCGCGCATAATGACCAGTTGCGATGTAATCCGCTCCCGCCGCCAGCGAAGTTTCTAAAAATAGTTTAAACTTAACTTCTTGATTGCACATGATATCTGGATTCGGCGTCCTGCCGGCACGATACTCATCAAGCATGTAATCAACAACTTTTTGGCGATACTGTGTTTCGAAATCAAATACTTTGAAATCAATTCCTAATTGCACCGCTACCCGTTTAGCATCAGCTAAATCCTCAGCCCATGGACACTGCATGCCGGGTAGATCTTGACTCCAGTTTTTCATATAGACGCCAGTAACATCATAATCTTGGTCAAGCAATAATGCTGCCGCGACGCTGCTATCGACGCCGCCACTCATACCAACATAAACACGCGGCCTGGTCATTCCGCTGCAACTCCCATAATCTTTACCAGCTCTTGCAACGCCAGCTGCCAGCCTATAACAGTTGTCCACCACATATTCGACCATTGATTATCTGTAGCTACTGGATGGCTACGCGTTAGTATATTTGGCGCCGCTTTAGTAAATTCAATTGAAACTCGCCTCGAGTGGTAAGCGCTTGTCACCAAAATTAACGATGATATCTGCTTTTGTTTGAGCAGGCTGACGGTTTGCGAGGCATTCTCGGCAGTCGTTTCGCTGGTTTCCTCTATCAGAATATCACTAGCCGGTACGCCTGCAACGATAGCCTGCCTCTTCATTGCTCGAGCATTACTCGGGCCAGTTTTATCAGCTGCCGCACCAGAGAAAACTAATTTGTGCGCCCAGTTGTTCTTGTACAATCGCACTGCTTCAGCAGTACGAGCGCTGGTATCGCCGCCGCTCACCGCTACGATAGCGTCAGCTGCTACGCATTGCTGACGTGCCGCATCTGGAATATCACCGCAACCTTGCAAATCATTCTTTGATAAAAACAAAGTAATACCGATGATTATTGCAGCCGAAACAATAGCCAGCGTAGCGATAGCTATTAAAAATCTTTTCACGCTAACCTGGCCTGTTCTGTATTAATCGCAGCGATAATTTCTCGGGCAGCCGCCGTACACGTTTCAGAATCCGATAAGCGACCCAGTGTCAGACGCAAACTGCCGTCCGCCGCCTCTGGCGCTAAGCCAATCGCTTCTAACACATGCGAACGCGTCCCGGAATTCGCAGCACACGCACTGCCAGTCGCTACCAGCACCCCTTTTCGCTCTAGCATAAAAACTAACCGTTCGGCATCAATTCCGGGGAATGATATATGCAAATGACTTGCCAGGCGATGTTTTTGATCGCCAGAGACAATCGCCCACGGAAAAGCTTCTGTCAGCTGATTTTGCAGTTGATCGCGCAACTGGCGCAAGCGCTTATTCTCAGAATTACGATGTTGCTGCGCTAATTCTAGCGCTACTGCAAACCCAATAGTGCCCGCAACATTTTCGGTCCCGCTGCGCAAGCCCCGCTCTTGCCCGCCGCCGCGAACTAGCGGCTGCAAGCGTATCATCCGATTACACCAAAGCAAACCAACTTGTTTCGGGCCATAGATCTTACCAGCATTTAGCGTCAGCGCATCAACCCCTAGCCGCGCTACATTGATGTCAATCTGCCCAGCCCCTTGCGAAGCATCAGTGTGCAGATAAATTGGCGTCAGCTCACCCGCTTCAAACCGGCGGCGACGCTCAGTACGGACAACTTCAGCAATGTCGCGTAGCGGTTGAATGGTACCAAGTTCATGATTAGCGATAGCGATAGTTATTAGCTGCGTATCTGGCCTAATAGCTGCTTGAATATCGCGCGGCGTAATATTGCCTTTTTTAGACGGAGCCACCAGCGTTACATTATCATCAAGCGCTTTCAGTACTGCATCATGCTCAATGGCACTTGATACGATATGCCCGTCAATGCTATTTATCATCAAATTAATAGACTCGGTAGCGCCAGCCGTCACAACCAGCTCGCTAGCCTGTCCGCCAAGACAAACCGCCAAACGATGCTTAGCTTCGCTATAAGCGCGCTTGACTTCCACCGCTGGAGCATACGGCGCCGAAGGATTATAAAACATCTCAGAGAAATACGGCTGCATCGCCGTCAAAACGCGCTCGTCTAGAGGCGTGGCAGCAGCATGGTCGAGATAGATTATCGATGATTTCACGCTTTCTATTATACCAATTTTTTGCCGGTCTCAGGATCTCGCTTGTAAACTTGGCGGGCAACTTGCTCATAATACATTTGCGTAGCGATACTAAAATTACGCAATTCATCACCCTCGAGGTATGAATAACGCGGACCAGGTTGAGTTTTTAAGATACCTCGATCGGTTACTTCATATTTGATCGTGTGGGTTTTAAGTTTGTGCTTGGCATCAATCCATTCCTCATGCCACATCCATGTTTTTTCGTCCAGGCAAAAGAATTCGCGGCGATGGCCCTTCGGGATCTCTCCAAAAAGCTCCGAGCCAATTTCACTTTCTAGTGCCAGTAGTTCGCGCTCGCTCAGTTTTTTAAGCGGACGTTTTTTGCGGAGTTTTGGCAAACCAAGCGATAAATCATCGCCGACAAGCATTGTGATAGTTTTTTTGAGTACGCTTTTTACCATAATTCAAGTTGCGCTTTTACGTTTAAATTCCTCAAGATACTTCGCATAACCCGCTTCATAACCCGAGCGAAGGTTTACCACCCCTTGACTCGCCCGAGCAATAATCTCCTCGGGAGTAAGATGCTCGTTCTCTAGCTGTTCGTCTAGCGATTTAATATAATCAATTGCCGATGAATCGATAGCCTGATCGGGCTTTGCTGGTTCGGCCTGTCGGCGAGCCAGTTCGCCTAATCGTTGCAATTCAGGGTTACTAGCATAAGTATTATTCTCATAACTAAAACTACCGACATTTTCTGCCGGTATTTTATTAAACTTACTCCTGTACTTCAAATCTTCATTCATAGGCTTACCCCAAAAACTTGCCGCGCGTTGCGAGTAGTTACGCTAGCGACCTCTTCTATAGCAAGGTCACGAGCGCGCGCATGATATTCTGCTACCTGTCTCACATACGCTGGTATATTCACTTTACCACGAAATGGCGCTGGCGTCAAGAAAGGTGCGTCAGTTTCAAAAACTAAGCGTTCAAGCGGAATTTGGTTAAACATTTTCTGTTGATTTTTATTTTTAGTAAAAGTGCTTATACCGTTAACACCAACGTATAAACCACGATCCAGCCCATGCTGCAAATTTTCCTCAGAATCGGTAAAGCTATGCAAAATGCCGCGCAAACCTTTGAATTCATCGAAAATCGGCCAAAAATCCGCCCAGACTGCGCCAACAGCGGCTTTTTCGTCGCGTACATGAAAACTAATCGGCAGGTTAAAATCTCGCACTACCTCAAGCTGCCGCCGCAAAACGCTCTGTTGTATGTCACGCGGACTATTATCATAAAAATAATCCAAACCAATTTCACCAATGCCGACGATTTCATCGCGATTGCCTGCTACCAATTGGCGCAATTCCTCGACGTTATTTGTCGCTGCGTCGTGCGGGTGAATGCCGACAACCGGCCAAGCAAAATCATGCATCCTAGCAAACTCTAGAGCCTGACGCGAGCTGCGCAAATCTGTACCGACACAAATCATCGCTACGCCATTCTTCACCGATTCCTGGTAAGCCTTCTCGCGCGCCGAAGCGTCATAGAACTCGCTATCATGAATATGACAATGCGTATCAACTAAGCGAAGCAACGAATTCATTTGGCTTATTTCTTTTTACTAGATGCCGTTTGCGGATCGGGCGTATGAATATAGATTTTTGGGAAAAGTGGTGCTGCTTTCTCGGGCACAACTCCTGCCGAGAACATCTTGTGAATAGTACTAGCGGTCACTGGCATAAACGGAGTTAGCAAATCAGCAATTTCCTCAAGCGCACCAACAGCATAAGATAAAATTTCCGATAAATGCTCGGAGGCATCAGTGTCTTTTTGGCGCTTCTTGGCAACTTCCCACGGTTTAACGTCATCAATATATTGATTAAGTGCTCGCACCTGTTGCCATGCTTCATCTATTGCTCGATCAAAATCAAGCGCTTCCATCGCCTGGCGGTATGGCCCCATATCGTGTCCCGGGCGAGGAATCTCGCCAATTACACCCGACTGATAACGCTGAATCATAGCAATAACCCGCTGCACTAAATTACCGAGATCATTACCCAGCTCTCCATTATAAGCCTTCTCAAACTTCTCCCAGGTGAAGTCGCCGTCATCCTTGGTTGGAATATGCCGCGAAAAGTAATAGCGAAAAGCGTCAACGCCGTAATCCTTAATAATCTCCATCGGATCGACGACATTACCAACAGTTTTGCTCATCTTAGCACCGCCCACATTAACGAAACCGTGCACTAACAGCGTCTTTGGTAGAGATAGACCAACCCCTAATAGCATCACTGGCCAAATACCGGCATGAAAACGCAGAATATCCTTGCCAATCACTTGCACGTCAGCTGGCCAAAAATCTTTCCACTCCGGCTGATCCGGATAACCTAGCACCGTGATGTAATTAGCTAAGGCGTCCAACCAGACATACATCACCTGGCTGTCGTCTCCTGGTACCGGCACTCCCCAGGTCAGGCTCTTGCGCGGCCGGCTAATTGATACATCGTGCAAGCCGTCTTTCATTAATTCCAGAAATTCTTTCTTACGAAACTCTGGTACAATTTTCATTCGGCCCGACTCGATTGCTTGGCGGACTTTATCAGTATAAGCGCTCGCTTTCAAATAATAATTCTCTTCGCTAACTTGTTGATAAGGCGTTTGGTGGTCAGGGCAAACCCCGCCAGTTTCTTGAACTTCTTTATCAGTAAAGAAAGCTTCATGACCCATACAGTACCAGCCGTTGTAAGTACTTTTATAAATCAGCCCCGCTTGGTCCAACTGTTTCCAAATATAGCGCACCGCCCCCATATGATGTGAATCAGACGTACGGACAAAATCAGTATATTCGGCGTGTTCAGCATCCATCAGTATCTTGAAATTTTGATGAGTTTGATCGACATATGCTTGAGGCGTCAGATTTTGTTCGGCAGCCTTGGCGGCGATTTTATTACCATGCTCATCAGTGCCAACCTGAAAGCGCACTTTTTTGCCTTTCTGCTGCTGGTAGCGCGACCAGATATCTGCTAACAAATAGTCTAACGCATTACCGATATGCGGCTTGCCATTGACATATGGAATCGCCGTTGTGATATAAAGATTCTTTCCCATTGCTTCTAAGTATATCAGAGGCGACAGAAGTTTACTAGCACATTATCATCCCGCAATACAAACCTGACCAGCAACAACCGAGCCTACATCTTGAACTAATTTTCGTCTTTGATATTTCCTGATTCGACACTAGTTTTCTGGAAATAGTAGAGAAGCCATCTTTTCGCTTTCCCTGCCTATATTACGGACGTTTCGCTTACTTCTTGAACAAAACAATACCAGAAGCTACAAAGATAGACGCCGCCAAGACAAACAACACTGTATTTGAGCCTGTTTCAGCCAGTCTGACACCAGGCGATTTTGGCAACTCCGGAGACAGCGTAGAGGCAGACGCAGGGTTCTTCGTCCATTTTGCATACAAGGTCAAGTCATTGTCTGGCATGGTATCGACAGCAAAGTTCCAGGCTCTCGCAAAAGTGTTATCCATATACCACCCAGCAAAGGTGTAACCCTGACGAGTCGGCACAGCTGGCGCGGTAATTTTATCAGTAAAAGCAACTTCTTGGTTGGCAATTGCCGTTCCGCCCTGGGTATCAAAAACTACAGTATGCTTCGGACACTCCTTTGCATCGTCATTGATAGTCCAGCCATGCCCGCCGTCGGCGACTGGCTTGATTAGATTTTTTCTAGCCGCATCAGCAGTGCAATAT
Source organism: uncultured Candidatus Saccharibacteria bacterium (assembly GCA_963531145.1). Lineage (GTDB taxonomy): Bacteria > Patescibacteriota > Saccharimonadia > Saccharimonadales > Saccharimonadaceae > Saccharimonas. The sequence goes on along the minus strand of CAUSEX010000001.1, from coordinate 25,459 downwards.
TTCAACCCGGCGGCTCCTAGTATAAGCGGCGAGTTAGTTGATTGAATACTCCAAGATATCAAAGTAGCATCATAATTTTTCGTAGACAAGCCGCTATTATTCAACATTCTAGGAGCGCCAGACCAATAGCTGTTGGGCAAACCGGTTGTCGAAACTAACGAATCTAGCCGCCAGCCCGCCAAAGATTGATTAAAAGCGCGAGCACCATTAAACATTTCACTCATCAACTCGGCTTTCGAAACATCCCACGACCCTATCGGCTGATTAAACTTAACTGCGTTTTGGAACATTGCATTCATTGCAGTCATTTTGCCAGTGTTCCAGTTTTTAATTGAATCGCTGCCGCCATTATTAAATGCTGTCGCATTATTAAATAAACCGCCAGCAAAAACAACGTTAGAGACATCCCACGACCCGATGTTTTGATTGAAATTTTCAGTATCGCTAAACACTCCACCCATATTAGTGATGGTCGAGGTGTTCCAATTCCAGTTAGCATTCTCACCCTTGAGAGAAGTGCTGCCTCTAAAGACAGAGTATATCGAGTCAGTCTGCGACAAATCGGGAGTGTCAATCGCCTTTACATCCATATTTGCAGCACCGTAAAATGAAGCTACCAACGATCTCCATTTATTCTTCCCCCACTGATCAATAGAAATCATCTTCAATTTATCGCCGCTGTTATTGAGATAAAACTCTGGAAACGTACCTCCGATACGAATCGTATATACGCCAGGCGTAGCGTAGCTGCAAGTATAAGATCCAGTCTGAGCGGTTGCTTCGACCGTACCATCATTATTGCAATCAATAGTATAATTATATCCGCCTCCTCTTATCGGAATGACGAACTGAGTATCTGGCGACCCAGATTTGCGCGTGTCCACAGTAAACACAAAATCTGTGTCATTGATGGCGTCAGCGGCAACTTTTGGCGGATAAAACATCGGACCAGAAAACGCTGCCAACGCACCTATTGCCACAGCTAATGTCTTGATGGCCAATCCAAATTTCAGCCTTTTTGTTTTCCAGCATCTATTCATTTGGTACCATTATACTTATACTTTATTTTTTTAGCAATATACTAATGCTAATCAAAGATGGCACGCAACATTGCCATGACGTCTTGGAGCTTATTTAGTAGATTTTATCTCTGCTAGCACTGCGAATCTTCCCCCTGTATCACCAGCTGAATGTGAGAAATAATTTGGATCATCCGCTGTATCAATTGGCGAAATGACAATATTATTAGCCGGAACGCCTGACTGGACAGCCAACGAACGATTAAATCCTTGCATGTCCAGATAAATTCCGTCAGCCGTTTGACGGCAGAAATTGTGCCAATTCGTATCATTTGTATGATTAAAATAATCCATACGATAATTTTTCTGTGTGATGCTTGGCGACATCCAAATTTGTAAATCTTTTGCCTGGCTGCCACGCTCGACAAAATACTGGACTGCCCTTGTCATCAACTGCGCAACCGTCGAATGCCGACCCAAATGCGCCAGCATGAGGGCGCGGCGTTTTGGATCATAGATGACGGTGGCGATACAGTCCGCCACTGGTAAAAATAAGCCGACGCCAGCCATTTCGGTATATAGCGCGTCAGCAAAAATCCCCTCGTTGTTGTATTTAACCGTGTCAGTTTCAGTGACTTCGGCAATATTATCAAAAGTTTGCGCTCGATCATATGAAATCACGTGATAAACAACGTCGTCATACTTAACGCCAATTTGATCGCAAAACCGATGCCGATTCTCCAATACCTCAGCCACGTGACGACCGCGAATACGATTGAGCATGGTGCCGTCGTCTTTCGACGAGACCGCAATGAGCAGATCAGACGGAAAGCAGACGGGCTGATCTGCCGCAATCATCGCGCCCGCCATTCTTTGAGCAGCCGCCGCCAATCATCAATCGCCAAATCCTCAGCACGGACATCAGGCGAAATGTTAGCCTTTTTCAGCAACTGTTCGGCGTTAGCTTTACTGACGCCCAGTCCGCCGCTCAAGCTGGAGCGCAGTTTTTTACGCTTAGCCGAAAAACCAGCTTTGACGATGCGGAAAAAATCTTTGTGATCTCTAGGGTCGACCAGTGGTTCGGTGCGAGTTCTCAATACCACCACTTGCGAATCAACTTTTGGCGGCGGCGTGAAGAATTGCCGCGGTACTTCAATGTCTAGCTCCGCCTCGGCAAATAGCTGCGTGCTAACCGCCAAAATACTCATTTCACCGGGTTCCGCCGCGATACGCTCAGCAACTTCTTTTTGCACCAGCAGCACCGCTAAGCTCGGCTTATTCTCCGCCGTCATCAGCTTTTCAACAATTTTGCTGGTGATATAGTATGGCACATTGGCGACTACTTTATAGCCCTTCGGCAACTGATTCAAATCAAACTGCAAAATATCTTCATTGATTACTTCCAGATTTTTGCCAGGAAATTGCCCCGGTAATTTGCGCGCCAAATCCCCATCAAACTCCACCGCCACTACGCGCTGAGCTCGCGCCAACAACCGGCTGGTCAATGTGCCAAGTCCCGGCCCAATCTCCAAAACCACATCATCGTTACTCAGCTCCGCCGCCTCGGCAATCTCCGCCAATATTTCTGGGTCGCGCAGCCAGTGCTGGCCTAATTCTTTTTTCGGCCCACGCGCTAACACCATCTAACGTCCGTCCCCGTTCGTCCAATCAGTCGCCAGGTCAAACCCATGCGGATGCCGGGCCGCAAAGCCGCCGGTATCATACACTTTGCCAGGACCCATACTGGTTTCCACTACCGAACAGCGCGGATAATTACCGTAATTTGCCGCCACCAAAATATAACCGTCCTTGTCCACCTTGGCGCCATCCGTCCGCACCGTATAACCACCGCCGCCGCAGGCGTTAGCAACAATATTCATCGGTAAATCATAATAGGTTTCACGGTGTGCCACGCCTTTAGAATCGGTGAATATTTGCGCGCCCTTGCCTTTGGTTAGCGGATTTTTCGGCTTGGTACCGATCACTTCAATTTGCTTTTTGGGCTGCTTGATAATTTCGCTAGAAATTTGCTGACGGCTAACTTCAGCACCATCGCGCGCTTCAACTCTATAGGTCAATTTGCGCAACCCTTTAGCTCCCGCCTGCTTTACCTGGCGATAACCAAGAGGCTGGCTATCGTCGCGTGTTTGCTCAACCGGGAAATCAATTTCTTCCTCGGCAGTCACAGTACGCCGAGTTGCTCGCGTAATCATCATCAGCAAGCTCGACCCATCCAAAGCGACATCCTCTGGCGGCGTAAATCGAACTTTATCCTCGCGATACAAAACAATCCCCGCAGCTTGCGCAATCTGCGTTGGCGTCTGCGCTGCCGTATTGACTCGCATGCGGCGAGCACCTTCGACTATCGTTATCGTCCGCGCCCGATAAATATTTATTTTGAAGCCATTGTTGGTAATCGGTGTATCCAGACCCGGTTCGACAATATCATGCTGTTTATCCAATCTTGCGCCGAATTCTTCTAGCGCTTTCTGTACTGTCGATGCCTTAGTGATTATCGATTGCTCCCGGCCACCGTCGTAAATGGTGATTATATGACTAGATGGTTGTGCTTTAACCGCAGCTGGACTATCTGCCGCCGCAGTATTCGCAAAAAACGATAACATACCAGTACTAGAGATTGCCAAGACCGCACCAAAAACACAACAGCAAATGCGTTGATAATATCGATTTAAGCTCATTTTATTCAAAATCACCCACTGTATCTTTTATATTATAACAAATTATATACCAAATGTCAAATAAAATATCCTACCACCAGCCCTTAGCCTGCCAGGCGTTATAAGCACCCGACCAGCTGCCATAGCGCCCTACCGCGTAACCATTAAACACTCTAATTTGGCAAACTGGATCAGCCTGCCAATTCGGACAAGCACTCGACAATTTCGATAAACTAGTCTGCCCCAAGCCGTAATATGTGCCGTTAGTCGCTGTTGTTCGCCAACCAGACTCCTTAGTGAAAATAAAGTTAGCGTAACCATAGTCGCTTGGCGAAAGACCAGCCGCCGCCATCCAATCTTCATGCGAGCCCGCCGGCAGACTAACTTTAGTACCAACAACTTCTACCTGCTTAACTGGCTGCTGAATAATGTTGCTATTGATCTCGCGGCGTGATACTTCAACGCCGTTTTGGACGTTAATCTCATACGTAACTGTACGCTTGCCGTTAACCCCTTTAGTTTGAATTTCTTTGTATCCTTTATCGCGATTAACATCCTTGATCTGTTCAGTCTCAAACTGTATATCTTCGTCAACGGTAACTGTTTGCGTGCCGTTACGATACAAGCGGACATCCATGCCTCTAGATATTTTTGTATCTTTATTCGGGATAATAATATCATTGGCAGACATTTTGATATGTTTCTCGGCTAGCATTTCGCCGATGGTTTGAGCTTGCGTGTAAGAAGTGGCCTTTTTACCATAAAAATCAAAGTTAAACGGGACTGCTCTTTTAATAGACAGTACTTCTGCTGCACTATCGCGCATTGGACTATTGGACTGTGACAAGGTTAGAATATCTTCATCGCGTACAGCAATGCCAGCTTGTTTAACTATCTGCTTTCCAGTACGGTACGATGTAATAATTTTAGTGAGCTGAGATCCATCCTTGACAACCACCGTTCGGGCTCGATAAATATTAACGTTATATGAATTTGCTACCCAGCGCTCATCAATATTTGGCTCGGTCCGCTCGTTACGACCTCGTTTGATAGCTGCCTCAGCGAGAGCTTCGCGCAAGGTCTGTTTTTTGGTAATAAATCCTTTACTTTGACCGTCATCATGAACGGTAATGATATGCTCACCAACCGCTAGGTTACGCTCGTCAGCCCGGGCTTTTGGCATAATTGCTGTATAAACAGACAATCCAGCCAAAGCTAACAACATAGAGCCGGTTATCAGCCAACGTAATTTCATTCTCGCAATACTTTTCATACGTAGGCGCGCAAACTAGCGCGCAGTCATAATTATAGCAAAAGATTGATTATTTTGCTACAGCTTCTCGAGGCGAGCGTATTCAACGTTGAGCTTTTTGACAGCACCGTTATCGAACTTCACGCTAACTGCCAAGCCATCAATGTCAATGATCTCGCCATCACCAAATTGCAGCGAGCGCACTCGATCGCCAATATCATAGTTCATTACTGGCTCATCAAAATCATTATAAACTGGACTCGAATCAATAGCGTTAGGTTCAACCGCGAACAATCCCATGCCCATATCGTCGAGAAAACGCGACGGCTGATTGTACGATCGCAGGCCGAATTGCGCACGGCTCTGCGCGTACAACAGATATAGCTCTTCACGCGCCCGCGTCATACCCACGTAGCACAAGCGCCGCTCCTCCTCGAGATTGCGCGGACCCTCTTCAAGCGCTCGCTCGCTCGGAAATAAGCCATCCTCCATACCGACCATGAAAACCACCGGAAATTCCAGTCCTTTAGCGGCATGCAAGGTCATTAATGTGACCTTTTCGCCATCACTTTGCTGATCGACGCTGCTCATTAGCGCTGCCTCTTCGAGAAAGTCTGGCAATGTCGCGAAAGATTTAGCGTCCGCTATGAGTACGCTCAAATTATCATCACGCTCTTCAGCCTGCGGTGTTCCATCGATGACATAATCTCGATAAGCAATCTTTTCAAGTAGCTTTTCAATAATATCGCTTGGACTAGTATCAGAAAGAACAAGCGCCTGCAATTCGCGCAAAATCTCGCCCAGGTGTAGCAACGATTTTTTGGCGCGCGGCGTCAAAACGCTAGTTTGCTCGACATTCACCAGCGAAGCGATGATGTCCATATTGTTATCGTTTTGCCATCGTAAGAATTTCTCTAGACTAGTCGCGCCGATACCGCGAGCTGGCACATTGGCAATTCGACTAAAGCTCATCCGGTCGTTCGGTTGATACAATAAACGCAAGTAGGCGATAATGTCCTTGATTTCTTTGCGATCATAAAAGCGCACGCCGCCAACCAATTGATATGGAATTCTTTGCTGCATGAAGGCACGTTCAAAAGCAAAACTCTGCGCATTAGTACGATACAATACTGCAAAATCACCGTAGCGGCGAGCACCAATCGAGGTTTGAGCCGCAATACGACTTGCCACCACGTAAGCCTCCTCGGACTCATCGCGTACCGCCTGAACTTGTACTGGCGCACCATTGCCAGCCGCTGTCCAGAGATTTTTGTCAGTCCGCTCAACATTCTTGGCAATAACCTTTTGCGCCGCCTCTAGGATAGCACCTGTTGAACGATAGTTTTGTTCCAGTTTGATTACCTTTGCGCCAGGAAAGTCCCGTTCAAAATTAAGAATATTTTTGAAATCCGCCCCGCGCCAGCTGTAAATCGACTGCCAATCGTCGCCGACCACGCAAATATTACGCGCATCGTTGACTAAGTACTTAACGATAGCATACTGCGCAGCGTTAGTGTCTTGGTACTCGTCAATGAGAATATGCTTGAAATACTGGCGATACTTTTGGTGAATTTCACTGGCATCGCGCAGCAAACGCACCGTCTCGATCAACAAATCATCGAAATCTAGCGCGCCAGCCTCGCTACGTAGTTGCTCGTACCTATCATAAATCTTAGCGATATGCTGCTGATTTGGATATTGCGCAGCTGCCGCGTAATCATCTGGCGTGAGTAAATCATTTTTAGCGTTAGAAATTGCCGCGCTAACTGAACGTGGTTTGAGTTTATCTGGAGCGATTGACAGCTGTTTCATCGCTTGCTTGATCAATCCTTGACGGTCGGCTTCATCATAAATAATAAAATTCGACGGCACACCAATCGCCGGCCCGTCGCGCCGCAAAATTCGCACGCAAATCCCGTGAAATGTACCCATCCACGGCATGAATTGCCGCGTATTAGGCTGATCGATCAAAGCCGCCAAGCGCTCGCGCATCTCGCGAGCCGCTTTATTAGTAAATGTCACCGCCAGAATTTCGTTCGGCCAGACTCTTTCGTGTGTCAATAGATAAGCTATGCGGTGGGTTAAGGTTTTGGTTTTGCCGCTGCCAGCGCCCGCCAAAACCAACAACGGACCGTCTGTATAAGCGACAGCTGCTTTCTGCGCGTCATTAAGACCATCAAGTATATCCATCATTAGTTATTATATCGCGTTAGTAGCGAGTCAGGAAGAAATACCCAGCGCCAGCTAGTGCGCCCAAGGCCAAGAACACTATAATCACCAAAAACCACTTTAAGCCTGAATGGCGCGACTGCTTATGTTTCTTGTCGTCTTTGAATTCAGTGTAATACTCAGAAGTGTCATAAATAGCGCCTGATTCAATCTCGTCGATAGTTTGCTCGCGGGGCGGATCTGGTTCTGTAGTAGCGGACTGTACAGGCGAATCTACCGTCTGATTTGTCAGAGGTTCAGCTAGTTGCTCGGGTTGCTCGCTCGCATTTTCTATATTAGCAACAGGAGCTTCGGCAGCAGGAGGGTTAAGAGTTTTTTCAACAGGCTTTGGCTTGCCGCCAATTGGCATAAACCGATGTTTTTTAGGAGCTGGCGCGTCTTGTATTCTAGCGTCATCTTCATCGTTTTCGGCTGAAGCGTCCTCAATTGATTGAATGTCGTTAGCTCGCGATTCTGCTTGCGAAAAGCCAATCTCGTTGCTAGCATCTTGCGCGTCTTTCTGTAGCGACTCAACAAGCTCGGCAGACGGTGCAATATCCCTACCGTGTGTACCGCCGATAGAATACGATCTTTTTTCGTTTTTGCTGTCGTCTGCTTCATCATAATCATTTTTGTCTTCAAAACCAGGATTAGACTGTGAAGCTTGAGACAATGCGCTGCTACCGTGAAAAACTCGCGATTCAGACGATTGCAGTTCGCTAGAAACGTTATTTGTATTTGCTGCTACATTTTCGTTAGAACTAAACTGAGTAGAACTAGCAGCAAGACGCTGAGCGCTTCGCTGGCCAGTTGACCCTAATTGTTGAGACGAGCCGCCAGAAATATTAGATGATACATTACTTAACGACTGTGCCGGCATCGTAGAATACTTAACTTTGCTGGCGGGGTGTTTGTTGACACCTGGCTGCGAACTAACTATGTCCATGAAACGGCCGCGACTCTTAGTCTTCATTTTTTTTGGTAATCCCGATCGGACTGGCACAGCTCCGCCAATTGCCACTACCTGCGGCGGTGTTGCGGCTTGCGGCAACGGCTGGGGAGCTGGCGACGGTACTGAACTATTTAGAGCCGAATTTTGAACAGCAGTAGAAGCCTGAGAGGCGACCGACACACCAGTCGAAGCTGAAGCACCATTTGTTGGCAAAGTCTGAATCTGAGCGGTAGACACCCCAACAGCTGGCTGTGCTGGAACTGCAGCCGAAACCGGTACGCTAGCTGTTGATAAAGATGAACTTGGCTGCTTAGCGACACCAACCGTTGCGGCCGGCGAGGGCGAAGCCGTCATATTCGCAACTGGACCAGGACCAGGAGCTAATTTATTAGGCTCAACTGAAACTGGCGCAGTATTAGAGGAAGGATTTGAAGGCGTAGAGACAGCCGGCGGCGTTGGTGTCTCAGCATGTTGGTCGTCCTCTTTTAATAATCCGCTCTTGGACATAGCCTCGGTAATTGAACGATCTAGCTCGTCGAAGTCGAATTCTGTCATAGCTATTTACCTCTCTCTACTGGTAAGGATGGCATATCTTCACATTTTTTGATAATACCAGCAAAAGCATAGACATCCAAACTTGATTCACCGATAAGCAAACCATTTACACCAGCTGTTTGCAAATACGACATAGCGTTATCAAGATTAACGCTACCGCCGTAAAGCACACGGACATTCTCGGCAGCGACCTTACCGAAAAGATGCTCAATTTGCCGACGAATATATTTAACGGCGCGTTCAACGTCGCGCGGTGAAGCGAATTTACCAGTACCGATTGACCACACTGGCTCATAAGCTATAACAATCTGGCCAACCTCAACGCTCGTGATATTAGCTAGTCCTCCCACCAATTGATCGCGAATTACATCAGACGTTTCCTTGTTGGCTCGTTCTTGCGCTGTTTCACCAATACACAATACAGGCGTAATATTATTACGTACTGCCGCTTGCACTTTGCTGCGAATATCTTTACTGCGCTCAGCAAAGATATGCCGGCGCTCGCTGTGGCCAATTATGCCATATTGTACGATACCGCGCAGCTGCGACGCCGATACCTCACCAGTGTAAGCACCGCTGTCACGCCAATAAAAGTTCTGCACTGCCAGGTTAAAGTGATGATGTTGCACCTGCATATTAAGCGGCTGGAGCGCTAACATGGTCGGTGCCAGCACTACCTCAGTATTTTTGAGCTTGCCAACCAGCTTGTCGAGTTTATGAACATACAAACTCGCCTCATTGACAGTGAGGTTCATTTTCCAGTTTGCAATAATAAGTTTCTTGCCCACGTTTTATACTTGCTTATGTTTACCCTTGCGTCTAGTTTACTACAGTTATTAAAGCTCGTCTAGTTTTTTGCGTGAAAACACCTCGCCACAAGCGAGGTGTCTCTTAAATTTTTGTTGTATTTTACTCAACAACACGCACACGCAATGTGTCGGTACCGCCGGCTACACCCGACTGACGGCCGCTGACAACAACCGCGGTCAATTTGTCATCGCGCCCGAAAGTACCCCAATCAAGCAATTCTTTGGCTAATTTTGTACCAACATGCTCGCCCTCTTCGCGCACATATGAGCGGGTAGCGTATGACAAAGCTAACTGTTGAGCCACACGCTTATTCGGCGTTACCGCAGCGATTGGCAGCTCTGGGCGGCAAGCCGCAATCCGCGCAGCCGTCGCGCCAGATTTAGTTTCGGCGATAATCACATCGGCGTCTACTTGGTTGGCTACTACTACCGCAGCATTAGCAATCGCATTACGGCGGCGGTTCTTCTCGCCATATTCAATCGGCATGTCATTCATCGGCCAGCGCGACTGCGTGTAGCGCACCGTCTTGGCCATCATTTTGACTGCCTCGACAGGATAACTACCGTTAGCTGTCTCATCAGAGAGCATCACCACATCAGTACCGAGGATTACTGCTGTTGCTACATCGCTAACTTCGGCGCGAGTAGGCTCTGGATTATCGACCATACTAGCTAGCATTTGCGTTGCCACTATTGATAGTTTACCGTATTTGCGACACAAGCGAATTGCTTCGCGCTCAACAATCGGTACAATCTCGGGGCTAGTCTCGACCGCTAAGTCGCCACGCGCGATCATCACGCCGTCAGCAGCCTTAACTATTTCTTTGAGCGCTTCCATCTCGATAGCTGCTTTGGTCTCAACTTTCGCGATAATCTGTGCTGTTGAACCGTGGCTTAGCATAATCTGCCGCAAGTTATTGATATCGTCTGCGCTCTGAATAAAACTGAGGGCTACAAAATCAATATCTTTATCGGCGCCAAACTCTACGTCAGCCAAATCTTTTGGCGTTAAAATATCGCCGCCAAAGTCGGTGTCTGGCAGATTCAAGCCTTTACGGCTCATCAAGAATCCATCGTTCAGAATACGAATCTTGATTGCTGTATCGCTAACCCGCTCAATCATCTCGCCGCGAATCTTGCCGTCAAACAGATAGACTGGCTCGCCGACCTTAACCTTGTTAGCTAGATTATATTGAATCGGCAAATTCGTACTACCATCGTGTTCTTGAATTGCATGATCGAGAACGATCTCGTCGCCAGCTTTAACATCTAAGTGGTTATTCTTTAGAACGCCGAGACGAATTTTTGGTCCTTGTAAATCTTGCAAGATTGCTACCGTTCGGCCAACTTCGGCGCTAGCATCACGAATCCACTTGATCTGATCGAGCCGTTCTTCGTACGATCCATGGCTAAAGTTCAAACGAAAGCCATTTGCGCCAGCTTCAATTAATTGTTTGATTTTCTCTGGTGAATTTGTGGCTGGCCCCAGAGTCGCCAGTATCTTAGTCCTTTTAAATGTATTACTCATAGATAGCTATTATACTCTAATATATTCCACAAAAATAGTACGCCTAGACTAGAACGTACTTGACAAGTGCAAGTTATATTATATGTGAATGTCGTTGAATCGAATTGGAACGATATCCTTATGAAACTCAGGCGGCTACATCACCTTATGAGGGGTTTATCTCTGGCATAATACATCCGTTACAGTACTGAAACTAATCAGCGTATCCTCCACTAGCAGCATTTTATGATGAGCGCTATACACTTTTTTGCATTCTATGGGATTAATCTATATTAGCTTCATAAAAACAAAGGGGTAGTTTCGAAATATGCTCTTACAGGTGGGTGTGGGAGGTGCTACCAGCTTAACAGTCAATAGATATTAGCTATCTGTGGAAATTAGTGGCAATTTATACAAAACTCGTGCTATGGAAAAATTGGATGGTCTAGTATATGCATACAAATAAGTGTATATTGCCGATTATAGTAATTTAACAGAGATAGAATCGTCGAATTCTAGTAGTTTTGGCTATCTATTTTTATTTATGTTAATTCCTGTTGCGGTAATTATCCAAGCACACTTTGCTCATGTGGTTGAATTCTTTATCTCCATGAGTTACGCTACCACTCCATCTAGCTACATCATTAATTTTTCCCATAGTTCCATATTTACCGACTAAATCCGGCCATAAACAATTACATATAGCTTTTGCTGTATCTCGTGAACGCTCACTCTTAAATACCTCGTTTGTATAATACTCATCGCACTCATATATAAAGGTCAACTTGTCTTTCTCGTTTGGTGAACGGTTATATTGGTGGTATTGGTAGCCTCCAAAAGGTAGACACACCACGAGCAGAAGGATGATGGTTGTTTTAATAGCCTTACCGATACCGCCTTTTTCATCATACATCACCTTAGCGCCAACGAAGGACTCGGTTATAAAGCCTAAAGCTATAGCGGCCACACCGTGCCATATGCTTACTGTAAAACATAAAGCAATAAGACTTAGTCCGATAACTATCAGAACAGTATTAGTTGCACCAGTCTGAAATATCATAGGAGTAGTAAGGACTTTTACTGGACCGTCTTTAATCTTATGACCCATTACAAGCCCGATAAAACCACCGCCAATGATTGCAAAAGCTAGAACCATTAGCCAATCTATACTTGCTGCATTCATATTACGCCCTATATATTTGACTTAGTACTCTATCAACTATCTCTAGTTGTGATTCCGTCAGCTCTTTATGCGTGTCCTTTGTGTATTCATGAGACACCAACACATGCACCAATGTATTTAAGCTAATACCTTTTACGGAGTCCCTTACTTCGCTAATCTTTTTAGCTTCGTGTATAAGTCCTTTGACTGCATCATCATTATATCCTCGTATTTTCAATATGTGAGTATATATTCGAATTTTATCTGAAGGTGACTCGATAGGGTAATTACACTCTGATCGCACCAATAGAAAGCTTGATAGTATTGCACGGGCTGTGGATCTAGTTCGTTTTTCTATACTATCACCACCCTTGAAAAGCTTCTTTGCTCCACCTACAATTCCCAGTACTAGACATACTAGACCACCTACGCCAAGTCCTACTCCTAGAGCTCCTTCGACCGCGCCACTTGTATATAGTAGCACTAGGCTCAAGATAAGCAATGATCCGGGTCCAAGCTTTTTATTCATTTTACTTCCTTTCTGTTAAATAATAAAAAACGACAACCGTACTAGGTTGTCTGGACCAAACAGAAAGAGTTGAGCTCCTTAAGTCTTTCGTACAGTTGTCGCTTTTACAGCTCAACTGAATCTCCGAGAGACCTGCTTTTATCTAACTGTTTAATCCAGACCCTATCATTATACCAAACATTATTGATAATAAGGCCATAGAGGTCTCGGTTTGTAATGACAAAAACTAAATTATATATCTACGTCATAATGAATCTCAACTTTGGAGCGTACAGTTTGACTATGTTTTACAGATTGAAGGACAAACAAAAAGACTCCAAAGAGCCTCTTGATTCCATAATGGTGACCTTACCGGGAATCGAACCCGGATTGCCAGGATGAAAACCTGGTGTCCTAACCGTTAGACGATAAGGCCGCACTTACAGATATCTTAACAGATTGGCCTTATTTGCGCAATAAACAACTGCTAATACCGCGGTGGCAGCTCGGTTGTGGTGTCGGTTGAAATAGAACTGTTTGCGTTAGCTTTATTATAGGCCCACAAGTACGTATCCATCCGCGCGTTAATAATCTCCGCTGGCGTGGTATAACCATTCTCATTGCCAGCCGAACCGTCAGCTCCGTGAGTACGGCGCAGCTGCAAAACACGCGCCGACACTACCCCATTAATCTGTAACGGCTTGTCACAAACCGTCGATTTCAATCCGCTAGTATAATCAGATCGGATCAATGCTGATCGAACACCGCTCTCGTCAACTTCGCAGGTAGAAATTACACCACCCACGCCAGCATTAGTACCCGAAGCAATTAACCAAGCATCGATATTAGTCACGTTATCCTTAACAATGATATTGCGCGCATATATCACAACCTGCGGCAATTGGCTAGCGCTAGAGAAGCTACCAGTATCATAACGTATATCACCATCTATAACTACCGTCTTGTCACCAGCATCAATGATAACCGATCTACCCATTCCAACAGTGCCGCCCGACAAATTCACGATTGCTCGCGACGATGATAATTTGTACGAGCCATCTAATCCGTTAAGCGAAATATTCTCGCCCGCCAACGGACGCTGAGTGCCAAAATAACTAGATTTGACAGTATTTTGCGCGCCGATAGTTCCCCATTGCCCATATCTAGCCTTATTATTGGCAAATGTTAGACCATTTAACTCGCTATCTGCCGCTATGCCCAACCGCGATGTCGTACCCATGCCAGAAAGAGCACCTCCTGATGCCGACACAACATTTGACCGGCTATACGAGGAAATTTCTGGCGCAAACATACCATACTCACCCCAGCTGCCGATCGAATGAGTATTGCCACTCATAGTCAGCGTACGCGCGCCGCCAGTATAGATACCCGACTTATACTGTTGGGTGACTAAAGCATTCGCGATATTGCTCGACCCGACGCGCACATCACCACCCCAGACTTGTACCATTGGCCTCTTGGAAATACGGTAGCAACGCGGATACGATACGCGGCGTTTTGAAGAATCTCCCGTTGTATCCCAGTTATACTTATTAACAGTAGCTACCCGGCAAATTACATCGCCAATCTTGTATCGTGCCGTATCAAGCGCCGATGTATCAATAACTTCAGTCCTGTCAAAAGCACTCTGCTTGTTATTTGTTGGCGTACAATCGCTAATTTTACCAGACAACTGGGGCTGAGAGTTGAGCCAAGAGCATGTATTCACGCCTGCGCCATAGGTCGTATCGGCATAATGCCTGTCTCCGTCATTCTTATTGAATATGCTATTTAGCATACTGCCCAGTTGACCATCCGACATTTCCGCAGCCGATCCAGTGAAGGCAAACGTAAAGACATCGGCATCACTACTGCCGCCAGCTTCGCGACGCCCGCCCGTATTGTATATAGTGCTATCTAGCGTTGTCGCATTACCTTGTTCTAGTACGCCAATAGCCGTTGACCCGCCCGCCGAACCAACTCCTGGCACCAAATTGAAGTCAGACGCCACCCTCGCACAAGCAGGTTCACTTGAAGCCCAGTCTCGACGCACCACCGAATCAGGCCACGTCCACCATATCTGCGTACATATATAAGACCCCGCTCGACTGCCGTCGCTAGGCACGCGAATCTTCATACAATCGTCGCCGTCTCGACCACTCCAAGTATTTGTATTATTAGGACTTTGCACTAAGTTATTAAGCGCCGACCGGCATTTATTGTTATAAATATTACTGACCGCTCCGCGTGCAATGAGAACTCTATGTCCATTATTACTACCACCGCAATGGCGCCAATCCTTACCGGCACAGCTAGCGACATCGTGCAGATTATTAAAATACGCTGATTCTATAACCACTTGTACACTAGATGTTGTATGCTGATAATTTGAATATGGAGTATTCCGAAGAGTCGCTATAAATTCGGCTTGTTTTCCAGGAAAAACATCAGGCTTACCTTCTAGATGGCGTTCAGCGTACGGGCGAGAAGTACCAAAAGCGTTAGAATTATTATAATTCGCATAAGTCTTGTTGTCGGAACGATTATAGATATAGCTTTCGCCTTGGACTTTCCAGCCGCTAGGTCGCGGCTTACGGCGTACCCACAGCGAGATATTATCGGTACCGCAGTTAACATGAGAACCGCTATAAGTGTATACTTTATTACCTCTCATGACCGCCAAACAGCTTTTTGCACCAAACGTAACCAGCTCTGACGGGCCGCCAGGTTGAGCGACACCGTTAACGTCAGCTCCTAGATTTAACTGATCCCATTCGCTTTCACCGTTTATCCACTGATATTCAGGACCGCCGCCGCCATAATAGCCCCTATTAAAGAAATAATTGCCGTTGCCGTCTATATGACCTGCTGGATTAGTTACCCAAACAGACCTGCCCTGCCCGTTGAAAGTGAAAAGAGAGTAAATTCTAATTGGATTACGAAATCGTTGGGTATTCCACGAGCCTCGTATAGTAAAATATAGTGTTGTTGCATTCCAGTCCATCTCGATCGGGTTGGTCGGCGAAGACCCCACCATACTGAAATAGTTCGTATTATGATAAGACGCCCACCAGACAGCGCACGGGTGATTAATATAATCGCCGCAAGGATCACCATTCCAAGCTTGCTTCTCCATATCGTTACGTCCAGAATTCCAACCATAAACTGCATACGACGTATCGCTTCTCAGCAAACAAACAACACCTGCGGCCGCTACAATAACAAAACAGCTAAGCCACCACTTCAAGCCACGCAGCAGCCCCTCGTGCATTATTGCTTATTCTCCGGAACTGATTGTTTGCTGCGCAGCAAATTTAACTGCTCAACATTAACTGGCACTTTCAGCCTGCCGCTAGCGTATATTCCTTTGTCTGACAGGTTTTTTATTTTGTTATATAAATCGTCCGTCTTCTGGCTATGACCGTTCGCATCTGCGGTCGTATGATAAAAATACAAAGCAACAACGCATGTGGCGTCATCAGCATAGTGATTCTTTTTTTCTATTTCGCCAGCAATCTTCTTCAGATTATCAGGGGAAGACATACTACCATTAAACTTATCAATGATATCATTTCCGCACACATTATAGTAAACCAGCGTGCGCTGTTCTGGCGTTTTTACGCCGCCGTAAAGATATCCCAGTGCTGCCGCAGCGACAACAGCTGCTATAACCGCCAGGCCGCCACCTATGATAAATCCCGTCTTCCTCTTCATAAATAAAAGTATACCATTTATGCTTTGCTGCCGTCTAGAGCTGGCGGCGACTTTAACTCCGCAATCGGTAGCCGAAAGCCAAAAGTACTACCCTTGCCGAGCTCCGATTCGAAAATCATCGTACCGCCATGCCCTTCGACTACTTTCTTCGCCAAGAACAAGCCAATCCCCGTGCCGTCCGGCCGCTGCCGCCGAGCGTTGTCGCCGCGAAAGAACTTAGTGCCAAGCTTTTTCTTGGCAGATGGCGATACACCCATTCCCCTATCGATTACCCGCAAAACTGCCTGGCCATCTTCAATTGACAATCGGACCTTTACCGTATTAGCGTCTGGTGAATAATAAATAGCGTTATCAATGAAATTCATAATAACTTGGCGAATCTTGGTGTCGTCTAGATACAGCAGCGGAAAACGCGCTGGCTGGCGATACGTGACCTTGACCTTATGCGTATTTGCCACCTGATCTACGTTCGCAACCTCTTCGGCAACCAGCTGCGACAAATTGACCGCTGTACGATTGATAATAAACTTACCAGTCTGCAAACGGCTCACGTTCAAAAAATCACTAACCAATCGCACCATCCGCTCGCTGCTGCGAAAAGCCTCTTCTAGCAGCTGCCGCTGCGGCGGTGTAATCTCGCCAGCGTCGCCCTCGAGAACCATACTTAGGTAGCCTTTTACGCTAGTCAGCGGCGTCCGCAGCTGGTGGCTGGCCATACTGACAAACTCATCTTTAGTGGCATCCAGGGCCTGCAATCTTTTGTTGGACTGGCGCAGCTGACTAGTCGCCTCATCGACTTCCTTCTCTAAATTTCCAGCTAAGCGGCGGATCTCCTCTAGGCGAAACATATTCAAAAGTGCCACCGATAGGTTACGCGCCAAAACATCAAACAGCTCAAATTCCTTACCGCGAATCTCGCAGCCGTCACGCCGCTCGCCAATTACCAGGCAACCAATTTTCTGATCGGCAACGCATAGCGGTAAGATTGCTGCAATACCATATCGAGCATAATCACCAATGTCGCCAGAACCAAGCGTCTGCGAATCCAACCATGCCGGCACATTACGCTTGCCAGCAATATACGGCTGGTGATATTGATCGCAAAAAGCCACGCCAGCAAAACGTACTTGCAGTACACTAACAAAAGTTTCTAAATAGCTATTTAGCAATGTATCAATGTCTTTGGCATCAACCATTTTGCGCGTCAGAACGTCCACAACTTGCTGCGAACGATACGATGGACGGCGAACTCTACCAAAAAACCGCTTCATTGCTTTTATAGTACACTTTTCTCGACGATAACGCTAGAGCTTACTCGAAAAGTAACTGGGATATGCTATTATAAAAACATGACAACTATCGCTATTATCGAGGACGATCAAGTAATCAACCAAATGTACCGCATGAAGTTCGAAGCAGCCGGCTTCGAAGTGGTTACTGCCAGCGACGGCGAGACTGGCGTCAAAGTGGTTCAGCACGCTAATCCTGACATTATTTTACTTGATCTGCAAATGCCGAATATGAACGGCACCGAAGCTCTGCGAAAAATCCGCCAACAACCCGCTAATGCTAATACGCCAGTTATCATTCTAACCAACCTAGGCGAAGAAGAGGCACCTGCCGAGCTGCGTAACCTAGGTATTCATAGTTATATCGTCAAGGCTAATCTAACACCTAGCCAAGTTGTCATCCACACCAAAGAAGCACTGAACGATAAGCGATAGAATTACTATAACTTACCAACTTGCCGCAAGCACGCCTCAATCAGATGATCAAATAATACTGCGTATGTCAACGGACCGACACCGCCCTTTTGCGGTGTAATCGTAATATCGCTGCGCTGGCGAACCGCATCGTCAACATCGCCGACCAACACACCGCCTTCGCTCGCCGTACCAGCATCCACCACTACTGTTTCTGGCGCGATCATTTCGGAGGTGATCAAGTGCGGCACGCCGGTCGCTGTTACAATTACGTTACATTTTTGCAAACTGTCTGCGGTAGCTGGATTCGTCTTGTCGTAGACCTGCACGTTTAGACCGCGCTGCTGCCACATTTTTTCGAGCGGTGCTCCGACAAGCTTACCGCGGCCCACGATAGCAATTTGCTTATTCGATAGCTCGATATTATACCCAGCCAATAGCCAATCGATTGCCTGCGCAGTAGCGCTCGGATAGACGCCACTAGTCCCTAAACCATCGACATCTTTCTCTGGCGCGATTAATTGGCACAGCTTTTCGGTCTGCGACACGTCATCAATCGGCAATTGCAAAATTATTCCCTGCACTACTGGATCGTTGTTAGCTTGATCAATCGCCGCTGCTATATCAGCTTGCGCGACTGCTTGTACGTCAACATCAATCAGAATATCTGCTGCGTAACGTGTTTTCATCCGAACATACGTTTGAATCGCTTGGCTGGCGTTTTTGCTCATTATAATAACTAGTTTTGGCGCCACACCATATTCTTGGCGTAGATTTCGTACTTGACGCGCTTGGCGCTGCTTAATAAAACCTTGCAGTTCCTTGCCGTTTAACTCTTTCATGATATACTGTCCTTTCTATCATCAATAAAAGCTGCCCATTGCCGAATCTTGCGCAAGATGGTTTTGAGCGGTAATTCAATTAACATATCCAACACCATCGACACAATATTAACCTGCGCGTATTTATCACTCATCCACCGGCCAGCGACTACAAACGGCAAATACAGCGTATCGCGTACAAAGGTAAAGCCGTTGCTAGCACTGCGCACAATCTCGAGATCGCGAATCAGCCGGCTCAAGCGAAAGCCTAGGAAGCTCGCCGCCGAGAAAAATACAAAGAAAATAATAATATGCACTGGCGAAAAACCAATCAACGTCAGCAGCCAAGTCGCCAGCGCGAACACCGCCAGACTCATTACGCCGTACATAATCGAAAACATCGAGCTATACGTCCGTCCCGCTAATTGCCGCCGCATCAGTACAGTATTATCGCCGCCGTAGAGCATCTGGTCGACCCGTTTAATCAGCGCTTCGGTATTTGCGTATCCCGGCACATTCAGCGTTAAGCGCAGCAACACCATGTATATCGGCGGGAAGAACAAATTGATCATCAATACTAACCACTCAATTTGTCCGTGCGCCCACAGGTCATACGGTACTTCAATAGCGATGCCAATCAAAAACTTAGTAATTACCAAGAAGACCACGCTGCGCATAATAGCCCGGTTAATTCGCGCCATCATGCTAGAATATTCACGGTTCACTTGCCGCTCAAATTCGTCGAGAAATGCCTCGCATTTTTGCAACAACGCTGGGAAGTCATCTTGCGTCTCCATCATATGGCGAATAACACGCAGCGGCGCCCCCTGCCGATCAACCACGCGGCGCAACTCTTCAACCGACGTACTGCGCAGCATCTTATCAATTTTACGATTAAATTCAACAAAAGCCTCAAGCGACTCAACGCTCGTTCCATAACGCACCAATAGCCCTGCGCGCACCGTGGCTACGTCGCTCTTCATCAGCGCCTGCTGAATAGCCACATAAAGCGCAGCTCCATATTCATCAGCCGAAGTCGATTGCAGCGCATCCCGCGGAATTGCTGTCTCGAAATATTCATACGCAAAATCAATAAATGCATGATCGCCAGCATGATCAACCAATACATTCGCCGCCAGTACCGACAGAGTTTCTAACAGCCATGCCGAAGAACGATCCAAATTGATTGAACGATCAGCAATCAGCTTTTCATACGCTTTATAATGCGCTGTTGCTAGTTTTGAAATCTCTTTGATTTGGCTGCGCGACACGCTATCGTTGGGCAAATATCCCGCAAAAGTCAATTCAACCACCAATTCTTCGCCGCTTTTGCGGACCAACGCCTCATCGCGAACAATAAACGATTGTTTGAAAAACCGCCGGATAGCATTTTGTAGCAGCAAGTGCTCCTCGGTATTTTCAGCGGCGTTACGCAGCTGCTCGTAAGCCGCCGTCAGCATGCCACCAGCACCAACGACATTAATTTTATCAGCCTGACTAAGCATTTGTTGCCGCTCATCAGACTGCCGCTGTGCACGTATAACACCTGCCCGCAAGTGGGCGCCAATTTGATTCAACTCTGGCATTATTCGTATATTATCGTCGATTTTCACAGAATTAGCAAGAGTAAGCGTCATCATTCGACTACCCAACAGACCGAAAACTCCTAGCGTTCATATTTACTTTTACCTCTATCTATGCTATAATGAAAAGATAAGGGCCAGTAGCTCAGCTGGTTAGAGCACCTGCCTCTTAAGCAGGGTGTCGAGGGTTCGAGCCCCTCCTGGCCCTCCACGAAACTCCATGTAAAAAACTCATCATTGCGATGAGTTTTTATTATCGCCTAGTTAAATAATGGTACCCCGAGCAGGGTTCGAACCTGCGGCCTTGAGCTTAGAAGTCTCCTGCTCTATCCAGCTGAGCTATCGGGGCTCTCTGAAAATGTATCTAGTCGCCCGATTCGCTTAGACAGAAGCTGGATAGAGCTATGCGATTTTTGTCGCTGAGGGCTCACCAGCTGAGCTATCGGGGCAAATATTTTGGTGCGGGTGCGGAGAATCGAACTCCGATCTCGAGTTTGGAAAACTCGCATACTAACCGCTGTACTACACCCGCGTACTATACATTATATCATTACGTTAGTGTATAATAAAAGCATGGGACGTTTATTTGACCGCTTCTCAACTAATAGCACACAGAGCGATGCTATGCATTCAAGCGGATTAACCAATAACAAGCCGCAGGTTGGCGGCAGGATTGCCAAGAATAGCTTTCAACGGCGCCAAAACACCAACCGGCAATATATCGGCGCATACAAAGATTCTGGAGTCAGACAAGATTATCGCAAAGCCTGGCAAAACCAGCAAATCGCCGCAGCCAGCACCAACGGAACGCAAGCGACTAATAGTAACCAGCCGCAAAGCTCGCGGGTTTCTGATGCAAACTCGCGAAGCGCAGGAACCACGCAGACAAATAAATCGTCACTCATCACGCCTACAACCGAGCCAGACGTTCCGTCGCGCACCTTCACCGAGCCGATCAAGCCGTCGCGCGACCCGTTCAACCGATAGTATTTATGATTTAGAGTCAAATAAAACACCCGAGACTAATGAAGAAAACCGGGTGTTTTATTTGGGGCGAAAGATGGGATTCGAACCCACGGCCTCCGGAGCCACAATCCAGCGCTCTAACCAACTGAGCTACTTCCGCCATATAGCTAATCCGAAATGTACTAGCGAAAACTTGTCAGTTGGTTAGAGCGAGCGCTATTTTCTACGCTCAAGGCTGTCCAACTGAGCTACTTCCGCCATAATGAATACTACGAAATGTACTAGCAGAATCTTGTCGGTTGGTTAGAGCGAGCGCTATCTTTGATGCTCACGGCTGTCCAACTGAGCTACTTCCGCCACATTACCCCCTTCTCGGGGCATTTATTACTATAGCAGACAGGCGCTTGATTGTCACTATTCCCAAACAGTTTCGATATCTGCACCTAGCGAGTTCAGGCGGTTGGCAATATCTTCGTAGCCGCGATTGATATTGTAAACATCGCGCAGTACCGATTTGCCAGGTGCCGCCAGCATCGCTAGCAAAATCACCACGCTCGTACGCAGTGCTGCTGGTGCTGTGATATCAGCCGGCTTCCAGCGAGTCGGGCCAGAGATATAAACCCGGTGCGGATCGACCATATTTACTTGAGCATTCATTTTAGTTAGCTCAGTAAAATAGATTGCTCGATTTTCGTAGCTCCAGTCGTGAATCAGCGTGCGACCCTTGGCTACCGTGGCGCATAATCCTAAGAACGGTAGATTATCCATGTTGATACCCGGAAACGGCAGAGCATGAATTTTATCTTTTGGAGCATGCAATTCGGATTTTTTGAGCACGATATCAACTAGACGAGTGCAACCATTGCGCGCCATGTACTCTTCGGAAATATCGTACTGCAGACCCATACCCGCCAAAGTCGCTAGCTCTAGCTCCATAAATTCAATCGGCACGCGCCTGATAGTAATTTCTGAACCAGTCACGACACCAGCCGCCACGAAACTCATCGCTTCAATTGGGTCTTCGCTTGGGAAGTACTCGACGTCACAGTCAATTGATTTTTTGCCAGTAATCTTGAGAACAGTGGTACCGATACCCTCTATTTTGACACCTAGCTTTTCTAGAAAGAAACAAACATCTTGCACCATATAGTTCGGGCTAGCATTGCGAATAATAGTCGTACCATCATAAAGCGCTGCCGCCATAACGACATTCTCGGTGACTGTATCGCCGCGTTCAGTCAAAATAATTGCTCGATCAACTCGCTGCGGTTTAGCTGTCGCAATATAGTTGTCGTTGGCCGCCTCAACACTCAAGCCAAATGGTGCTAGACCCGCCATATGCGGCTCAACTGTCCGCGTACCTAGGCTACAACCGCCAGCAAACGGTATCCTGAACGTCTCGTATTGGTGTAATAGCGGACCCAAAAACATAATGATACTGCGCGTTCGCTTAGCAGCCTCGACATCCATACTGTCGAGTTGCAACACTTTCGGCGGATCAATCTCGAGGTCGTGCTCGCCAATCCAGCGGCATCGCACGCCTATGCTTTCCAGAACCTCAATAATTCGATTAACTTCCTCAATCCGTGCTACCCGGCGCAGCGTCGTCTTGCCCTTATTGAGCAAACTAGCACACAGCAATCCAACAGCAGCGTTCTTGCTAGTTTTGATTTCAATTTCACCATGCAGCTCCCGGCCGCCGTTGATGCGAAAGTTAGTTTTGCCCGAGCTATTAATCCGTACTATTTCGCTTGACAGCACCTCGCCGATACGCGCGATCATTTCGAGACTGATATTCTGCTTGCCGTTCTCGATTCGATTAATTGCCGACTGGCTAGTGCCAAGCTCCTCTGCCAGTTCGTTTTGAGTCATATTGCGTGCTTGGCGCGTTTCTTGGATGAGTGCGCCAATATTTTTGAGATACTTCGCCGTTTTCATGTCACCATAATATACCTGATATGATATATTGTCAAGAAATTCAATCGCAACCAACTCTATTTCAAAACGTTACAGTAAATGATTATAAGTGCTAAAATATAGATAAGAAAAAGGAGGATAATCATGAAAGACATCGCAGTTGCTGATTGTATCGCCGGCGAAGAGGGGCGCCAGCGTGACGGTTTGGAATTGATACCAAGTGAAAATTACGTCAGCCAGGACGTGCGAAAGGCACTTGGCAGCGTTTTTACCAATAAATACAGCGAGGGCTACCCCGGTCGACGCTACTACGGCGGCCAAGAATTCACTGACCGTGTGGAACAGCTAGCCATCGACCGCGCCAAAAAATTATTCCGCGCTGACCACGCCAATGTCCAGCCGCACAGCGGTGCGCCAGCTAATGAAGCAGTTTACAGTGCTTGGTGCCAGCCGGGCGATACCATTCTAGCGATGGATTTGAGCCACGGCGGACACTTAACTCACGGTTCGCCTGTCACTCGCAGCGCTCACTTATACAACTTCGTCCCGTACAAAATGAAAAATATCGAAACTGGCGAAATCGATTATGAAGAGATCCGTCGCCTAGCACACGAACACCAGCCGCGCATTATTCTAGCAGGTTTTAGCGCTTACCCGCGCGAAATGGACTGGGCGAAATTCGTCGAAATCGGCCGCGAAATAAATAACTGTCTGCTGATGGCTGATGTAGCACATATTGCTGGATTGATCGCTGGCGGCGTAGCCAAGAATCCGCTTGATTACGGCTTTCATGTCATGACTACTACCACCCACAAGACACTGCGCGGCCCTCGCGGCGGCTTAATACTCAGTACGGGCAAGGTGACTAGTCCGCTCAAAAAACCCGCCAAAACGCTCGAGAACATCCCGACACTAATTGATCGGGCAGTCTTCCCAGGTATGCAAGGCGGCCCGCATATGAACACCATCGCTGCCAAGGCAGTAGCTTTTGGCGAGGCGCTACAGCCAGAGTTCCAAGACTACGCGAAAAATATCGTCGCTAACGCCGCGCAACTAGCCGAGGAGTTGCAAAAACGCGGCTTCCAGCTAGTGACTGGCGGCACTAGCAATCACTTGATATTAGCCGATATCAACAAGAGTTTTGGTATCGATGGCAAAACTGCCGAGATCGCTATCGATAAGATCGGTCTGACACTAAACGCCAACGCCGTACCCGACGACCCGCTGCCGATGTTCCGGCCCAGCGGCATTCGCCTAGGCACGCCCGCCATCACCACCCGCGGCTGCCAGCCCGACGACATGGCGCAAATCGCTGAATGGATCAAGCAAGCGATTGACGCCCGCGAGGACGAGGATAAATTAGGAGTTTTGCGCGAGGAGGTGAGGGAGTTTTGTAGAGAACTAAATCAAGTCTAGAGCATCATCAACCAAAAACCAATATCTAGGCAAAAAATACTCCGGTAAAAACCGGAGTATTTTGCTAGTTAAATAGCTATTTTTAGCACTCACCAACTACACGTTCAATTGCTTCGTTCTTTGAGAAATCCCATCCCCAAATCGTTATACCTACATGACGACCTTTAGCATCATTACAAGCTTTGTACCAAATTGTTTTAGATGCATCAGCACCAGTCGGCGCGCTTGTTGGCTTACCACTACCACCAACTACATACGCGCTTGACTCAAGATACCAAGTTTCACCGCTTTTGCCTGCTGCAGATAAGTCATCTACCGCCGCTGGATACCCATTAGCTCCATCAGGCTGTTGAGTATTATAAATTTGTGCTTTATCAGCAACATTCTTCATGACACCCTGAGACGCTGAAGTTTTTGCCTGGTTCTGAATACCATTATAAGCAATCAGTGAAATCACCGTCAAAATCGCGATGATGACGATCACAATCAAGAGCTCAACAAGGGTGAAACCTCGGTTTTTAAGTTGTTTTGTTGTCACAGTAATGTGCCCCCTATTTATTATGTTAGTTAATTGTAATTTGATAATACTACACCGATAACGAAAGCGCAAGTGGTTTTTTAATAGATGTAGCGGTTCTGCGTCGGGCGCAAGAATAATGATTCGGTTGGTGCGCGGGCATCAATATGGG